>JAZSKT010000265.1:0-8076 GCA_045534995.1 Candidatus Fimenecus sp. | reverse complement strand
GTAATCATACTGAAGCATTTGCTGCAGTTAAGCAGGCACTTACTGAAGGTGAATACAAGGTGCTTGACGACATCAGCGAAATTACAGCAGTTGGTCACCGTGTTGTTCAGGGTGGTTCACTCTTTAACAAGAGTGTTCTTATCAATGATGAAGTTATCAAAGGAATTGAAGGTCTTAATGACTTAGCCCCTCTTCACAACCCTGCAAACATTATGGGTATCAATGCAAGTATTGAGCTTTTCGGTAAAGATGTTCCTCAGGTTGCTGTTTTCGATAACGCATTCCACAGCACAATGCCTGCAGAAGCATATACATTCCCTATTCCATGTGAATTGGCAAAGAAATATTCAATTCGCCGCTATGGTTTCCACGGTACATCTCATAAATTCGTTAGTGCAAGATGC
Organism: Candidatus Fimenecus sp.; assembly: GCA_045534995.1. Taxonomy (GTDB): domain Bacteria; phylum Bacillota; class Clostridia; order Oscillospirales; family Acutalibacteraceae; genus Fimenecus. The sequence continues at coordinate 7,672 of JAZSKT010000265.1, read as the reverse complement.
GCAGAAGTTATGGGCAAGAACATTGAAGACCTTAAGATTGTAACTTGTCACCTTGGTAACGGCTCATCAATCACAGCTGTTAAGAACGGTAAAGTTATTGATACAACAATGGGACTTACTCCACTTGACGGTCTTGAAATGGGTACACGTTGCGGTGCTATCGACCCATCAGTTGTTCTTTTCCTTATGGAAAAAGAAAATCTTTCAATTAAAGAAATGGATACACTTCTTAACAAGAAGTCAGGTCTTCTTGGTGTTTCTGGTCTTTCTTCTGACGACAGAGACCTTAAGGCTGCTGCAGCAGAGGGAAATGAACAGTGCTTAATCGCAAGAAATATTCTTGCATACCAGATTAAGAAATATATCGGTGCATATGCTGCTGCTATGAACGGTATTGATGCTATCGTATTCACAGGCGGTATCGGCGAAAACGCAGATGATATTCGTGATAAAGTTTGTAACGAGCTTTCATTCCTTGGTATTGAAATTGATAACGAAATTGGTAAAACACTTGTTAAAGGTAAAGAAGGCGAACTTTCAACAGCAAATTCAAAGGTTAAAGTTTATGTTCTTCCTACAAATGAAGAACTTGCAATAGCAAGAGACACAAAAGATATTGTTAATTCACTTTAATTATTAACTAAAAAAATCCACTCGCAAAAAGCGAGTGGATTTTTTTATGTTTCAGTCTTCTTAATTCCAAAAATTTTTCGTAATATTCCACCTAAAAGTTTCGGACTTTTAATTACAACTACTTTCATTCAAGCCCCTCCTCTAACTCTTACAGAGAGCAAAACCACAAATTACAAGTGCCACAGCAAGTAATATGATAATAATTTTTTCAGGAAGAACTAAGGAAATAAGCAATCCAAGTCCAAGGCTTACAAACATAATGCCTTTTGACCCCGCTTTTCTTCCCATAAAAATACCCCCTGCATATGTATTTACTACATTATACGCAAGGGGTTTTTGTTTGTTACATTTCAGTTTCAATAATTATCAAAGTTCCTTTTTCAACAGATATTTCCCCAATATTTTCAGAAACATCATTACTGATACCAAGAGGAACAAATGGGTCAAGAGAATAATTATTAAGAGAATAATGAAATCCTTTTTCATATACACCAATTGCTTTTTCGCCAAAGGCAAAAACAGATATCTGTTTATCGGGTGCAAAAGGAATTTGAATTTTTGAATTTGTAATGCTTCGGAAAAGATGTTTGTCATCTATCATCACAATCTCATTTCCCTCTTTAGATGCTCTTGCCATAACAGAAATATTAGCAAATGTATGTTCAAACCTTCCTCCGGTACCACCTAAAATGAGAAACTTATTAAACCCTCGTTTTACACCCTCAATGTAAGATGCTTCACAGTCCGTAACATTTTTTTCAACAGGAAGAGTAATCTTTTCAATATTATCCGGAGTACTTTTAATTGAATCAAAATCTCCAATTAAAAGATTGGGTTCAATATCCGTGTCCGATAAAATATCGAACCCACTATCAGCACAAATAATATAATCATCAAGAGTAATATTAGATTTTACTATATTAACCGAGCATTCTCCACCACCGATAATTACACATCTTTTTTTCATATTTCCCACTCTTTAATATCCTTCGCCTGATTATACATCTGAATGTAGTTATTGTGTCGAGATTGACTTATTTCACCACTTTTAACAGCTTCACAAATCGCACAACCCTTATCATTAACATGAGCACAAGACGTGAACTTACATGTACCTAAATGCGTTCTAAATTCTCTAAAACAATATGGCAAATCATCTTTTTTTATATATTCTGTTTTATCAAATTCAAATGAAGAAAAACCGGGTGTATCAATAACATAACCTCCACACACGTTGAAAAGTTGAGCTTGACGCGTGGTATGACGTCCTCTGCCTAACTTATCACTGATAGCACCTGTTGATAAATGAAGAGATTTATCAATCTTATTCAACAATGTTGTTTTTCCAACGCCTGAATTGCCCGTAAATGCGCTTATTTTACCGTTCATAATCTTCTTAATTTCTTCTACAGAATCGTCATTAACAATAGGAATCACGGTAATTCCGCTCATCTTATACACATCAAGAATTTCCTTATAAGATAATAAATCAGTTTTAGATATAACAATATATGGTTCAATATTTTTATATTCAGCCATTGCAATCAGCTTGTCAATAACATAAAAATTAGGACGAGGTTCGGTAGTTGAAACAACAATAATTAAATTATCAATATTTGATACCGGTGGTCTGTTAAGATAATTCTTTCTTTCGCAAATCAAATCTATTGTGTTTTCAGTAGAATCATTAACAGTAATTTCAACAGTATCACCAACAAGAGGAGTAATTTTATTTTTTCTAAAAATTCCTCTCGCCTTACACTCATATGTCGCATTGGCGACTTCAACATAGTAGAAGCCGCCAATACCTTTTGTAATTATTCCTTTATATTTTTTCATAAAACATTATTCTATCGTTACGGCACCTGCACCTGTATCGGATATGTTAACATTTTCAGGTCCGGTGCTAATAATCAGTGTAATTGCCTCATTTGTAGAGAATTTTGTAGTTCCATCTGAAGCAGGAACTTGGTCAATTACAACACCAGCCGGTACAGTTGAACTACTCTGCTTAAGGCATTCAATATTATTGAAATCAGCATTTTTGAGTTTATCAATCGCTTCTTGTTCTGTCATACCAACAACATTATTTAAAACAACTTTATTTTCAAAAACAATCTCTTCAACATTTGAAATTACCGCAGGAGACTGCGTAAAGTCAATTTTACCCTTTTGAATAGGACTATCATCAATTGTGATTGTATAATTGTTGTCTGAGCCTGTTCCCGATATTGTAAATTGTGTAATACCACCATCAAGATATAATTCGTTAGAAGTCAAGTATAATGCATTATTAAGATAAATCTTTAAAATACCTGTTTTATTAACAGATGGCAATGTAACAAATACATCAACAGATGACTGTGGTGGGTTACCATTACTTACAGTGAAATCAATCTTAGAACCAACGGGAACATCAGTATCTTTTTCAATGAACTGTTGTACAACAATACCTGCTTCAAGTTCACTATCCACCTCTGTAACTGTACCAATTTCAAGGTCAAGAGCTTTAAGTGTTTGTTCTGCCATTTCTCTCGTTGTGCCTTGAATATCAGGCATTTTTACAGTTTCTTTTGTATCAGTTGCAATATATAATACGACCTCTGAGCCAATCTTCACAGTTGAGCCTTCTGCAGGAGATGTTTTAATAACACAACCTGGTGTAACTGTTTCTGAATACTCAGTGATAACAGTTGCAATAAGGGCTCTGGAACTCAAATAACTCTTTGCTTTTTCTTCTGTCATACCAATAATAGATGCATCAATAAGCACACTATTCTTCTGTGCTATAGTCAGTGTGATTGTAGAACCTTTTTTCACCTTAGTGCTAGCAACAGGGTCTTGTTCAATAACAGTTCCATCAGCCAAAGTGGAATTTTCTTCAATTTCAATTTCAAAATTAAAAATATCCGTATATTTTTTCTCATTTTCAATCTGAGTATAATAATTGAAACTTGTGAAATTAGGAACTTCAACTTTTCGATTACTTGTTCCCATAATAATCGCACCGACAATCAAGGCGAGAACAATTATACCCGCAATTGCACCCATCATTACAGCAGTTGTTTTATTAATTGAAGTCTTTTCTGTTTCATTATTCTTACTGTCATCATTTGAAAAACGATGGTCTCGATTAGATGTGTTATTGTGTCTGATATATTTTGTTGGTTCCTGGTCAACAAAATAGTTGTAATCAAATTTAATAGAGGGATTTCTCTTGAAATCATTAATATCCATAAGCATTTCAGCTGCAGAGCCATAACGGCTGATTGGACTTTTTTGCATTGCGCGCATTGTAATCTGTTCAAGACCCATTGGAATTGTTGAAACAATTTCTCGTGGACGTTTTGGGTCCTGTTGCAACTGCATTATAGCAACGGATACAGCACTATCTGATTGAAAAGGTAACTGTCCTGTAATCATTTCATACATAACAACACCAACAGAATAAATATCCGCTTTTTCATCAGTCACTTCACCGCGTGCCTGTTCAGGGCTTATATAATGAACAGAACCGATTGCCTTATCAGAAGTTGTATTTGAATCAGCACGACTAAATCTTGCAATACCAAAATCAGTAACTTTAATTGTTCCGTCCTGTAAAAGTAAAATGTTTTGTGGTTTTATATCCTGATGAACAATTCCTTTATCGTGGGCATGTTGCAATGCAGCCAAAATTTGACCCATAAAGTGTACTGCTTCTTTCCAATTTACTACACCTTGTTGTTCAATATATTCTTTAAGTGTTATACCATCAACATATTCCATAACAATATATTGAATTCTATCACCAAAACTAACGTTATAAACCTTAACAATGTTAGGATGAGAAAGAACAGCAATAGCTTTGGATTCATTTTTAAATCTGCGTTTGAATTCTTCATTTGAAAGATATTCATCTTTTAAAATTTTTATAGCAACTATTCTATCATCAATATTATCATAAGCTTTATAAACAACAGCCATTCCACCTACGCCTATGATTTCTCTTATCTCATATCGACCATCAAGTCGTTTACCACAAAAATTATCCATAATTAAGTCTCCTTCCATCCAAATTTAATATGACATTGTAACAACTGTAACATTGTCACCGCCACCATTATTATTGGCTCTATTAACAAGCCTTTCGGCATATTCATAAAATTTTTTATCACTTGTAAGTTCATATATTTCCTGAGGCTCAACATAGTTTGTAAGCCCATCAGTACAAAGAATTACAACCTCGTCCTCAGAAATATATTCCTGACAAAAATCAATACGAACGTCATCACTTACACCTAATGCTCGAGTAATCAAATTTTTTCTTGGGTCATCCTTTGCCTCATCAGGAGTTAATTTACCATTATCAACCATTTCCTGAACAAATGAATGGTCTTTTGTTAATTGATTAAGTTTTCCATCAGATAGAACATATGCCCGAGAATCACCAACATGAGCTATATATACTGATTCATCCGCAATAATTGCAACAACAACTGTTGTCCCCATTCCCGTTAAATCAGAGTCTGCTTGCCCCATATCATAAATACTTATATTCGCAGCAACAATTGCCGAGGTAAGCATATTTTTAATTGAAGAACTACTCATACCCAAACGATATGATGATGATATTCTTTCAGATATTAGTTTAACGGCTGTTGAACTTGCATAATTTCCGCCTGCTGCACCACCCATTCCGTCACAAACAACTGCCCAAGCCACGGAACCCGGTAATTCACCGGCAGCATATGAATCTTGATTAGATGTTCTTACTAATCCGATATCTGTTTTTGCTACAATTTTCAACACACTCACCTACTTTTCTTTTGGGATGCTCTTAATTGTCCACAAGACGCATTAATATCACTTCCAAGAGTCCTTCTTACCGTTGCAGTTATTCCTCTGGAGGATAATATTTCTATAAATTTTTTCTGTCTTTCAACAGAACTTTTAATGAAAGTTGTTTCTCTTACATTATTAACAGGAATCAAGTTTACATGACAAAGAATACCTTTCAATCTATTAGCGAGTTCAATTGCGCAACTATCGCTATCGTTAACATCTTTTATCATTGCATATTCGAAAGATATTCTGCGACCTGTTACATTAGCATAATATCTACATGCCTTCAATAATTCATCAACATCATAGTTCTTATTAATTGGCATAGACTTATTACGTATTTCGTTATTTGGTGCATGTAGTGACACAGATAAAGTTAATCCCAGTTTTTCTTCTGCCAAATCATAAATTTTAGGCACAACACCACATGTCGATAAGGAGATATGTCTCATACTCATATTCTGACCCTTTTCATCAGTAATGAGATTTAACATTTTCATCACATTATCATAATTATCCAATGGCTCACCTGTTCCCATCAAAACAAGATGATTAATTTTAATATTCAAGTCTTTTTGGGCAGTATAAATTTCAGATAACATTTCACCTGTTGAAAGCTGACGAACAAAGCCACCAATTGCAGATGCACAAAAAGTACAACCCATCTTACAGCCAACCTGTGTTGAAATACAAATAGAATATCCGTATTTGTACTTCATAACTACACTTTCAACATATTCATCATCAGAAAGTGTAAATAAATAATTAACTGTATCATCAATTTTAGAAACAAGCTTTGTATTAATTGAAACGTTATTAAAGTAAAATTCCTCATTTAATTTTTGACGCATATCTTTAGAAATATTTGTCATTTCATCAAACGACGAAACACACTTTTCATGAATCCAGGAAAAAATCTGGTTAATCCTGAATTTTGGAAATCCAAGATTTAATATTTCATTTGAAAGCTCTTCATAACTCAAAGAACGAATATCTTTTGCCATTTAATTTATTCCTTAATCAATTTTGCATAAAAGAATCCATCAGATATTGCATTTGGTTCAACAGTAACCATACCTCCATTTTTGAATTCTTTATGCTCCTCTAAAAATCTATTGCAAACATCCTGATTTTCTTTTTTACTTAACGAACATGTGGAGTACATAAGTACTCCGTTATCTTTTAAATATAATGAGGCATTATTTAAAATATTATATTGCAATTCACATAATTTGTCAACAAAACTGAAATCTTTATACTTTATTTCGGGCTTTCTTCTAATTACACCAAGTCCGGCACAAGGTACATCACAAAGTATTTTATCAGCTTTTGGTAAATTAGAATTATATAATGATGCATCTCCGATTTGCGACTTTATAATATCAATACCCAAACGTTCTGCACCATCATTAATTAACTTAATTTTATGTTCATATAAATCAAATGAGTAAATTTCTCCTGAATTCCCCATTATTTCAGCCATTGTAAATGATTTACCGCCTGGAGCAGCACACATATCAAATACAACATCACCTTTTTGGGGCGTAAGATTATCAACGCACTGTTGAGAAGCCAAATCTTGGGCGTGAAAATATCCTTTTTTATAGCAATCAGATTTAAATATAGATTTACCGCTTAAAACTTCCAATGAGGAATTGTTAACTTTACAAGTTTCTGCAATAATATCTTCTTTAAATAATTCCTTGCACAATTCATCAGGAGTAATTTTAAGAGTGTTAACTCTTATATAAGTAGGAACAGCACCTACAGATGCACTCAATATTTTTTCAGTATATGTAATGCCATAATCCTCAATAAATTGAGAGACAAGTTTATCAGGACAAGAATATTTAATACTCAAATCGTATGTTTTATTGTCTGTATCAGGTAAAGAAATGTCAGCAGAAGATATTTTTCTTAAAACCGAATTTATAAGACCCGATGCAAAACTACATTTAACTTTTCTTGAAAGTTTAACGCTCTCATTAACTGCAGCAGATACTGGAACCTTGTCCATATATTTAAGTTGATAAACACCTAATCTAAGAATTGTGAGAACTTGTGGATTAAGTTTTTTAATAGGTTGAGTTAAAACTTTTGATAAATAATAATCAAGAGTGATTTTGCGTTCTAACACGCCATAAACCAAAGCACAAACAAAGGCTGATGATGTAGCTTCATATTTATTAAGAATTACATCAAGAGCAATATTTGA
>JAZSKT010000178.1:0-5407 GCA_045534995.1 Candidatus Fimenecus sp. | reverse complement strand
CCTGATTTACAGAAAAACATTCTTCTCCGTCACAAGATTACAAAAATTACTCGTGACTATTTTGACGAAAACGGATTTATTGAAATTGAAACCCCAATGCTTATCCGTTCAACTCCTGAGGGTGCTCGTGACTTCCTTGTTCCATCAAGAATTCACAATGGAACCTTCTATGCTCTCCCACAGTCACCACAGCTTTACAAACAGCTTTCAATGGAAGCAGGTTTTGACAGATATATGCAGATTGCTCGTTGTTTCCGTGACGAGGATTTACGTGCTGACCGTCAGCCTGAATTTACACAGATTGTCCTTGAGATGTCATTCGTTGATGTTGATGACGTTATGGGTATGGGCGAAGGCTACATTCAGAGAGTATTCAAACAGGCTATGGGCGTTGACATTCAGTTGCCACTCCCAAGACTTACTTATAAAGACGCTATGGAACGCTATGGTTCTGACAAGCCTGACACTCGTTACGAAATGGAACTTTGCGACTTGGGTGATGTTGTTAAAGATTGCGGTTTCGGTGTATTCACATCAGCACTTGAGGCAGGCGGCGCAGTTTACTGTATCACAGCTAAAAATGCAGTCAATACTCTTACAAGAAAAGAAATTGATAAATTAACTGAATTTGTTCGTGGTATCGGTGCAAAGGGACTGGCCTTCGCTCGTCTTATGCCTGATGGTCTTGCATCTTCATTCGCAAAATTCCTTACAGAAGACGAAATGACTGCTCTTCTTAACAAGGCAGGAGCAGAAATAGGTGACGTTGTTCTTATCGTTGCTGACACAAAGAAAAACAGCGTTCTTTCAGTTCTTGGTGCACTTCGTCAGGAAGTTGCAAAGAAGCTCGACATTATTCCAACAGATAAGTTCAATCTTCTTTGGATTACAGAATTTCCATTCTTTGAGTGGGATGAGGATGCACAGACCTTTGTGGCTATGCACCATCCATTCACATCTCCTATGGATGAGTGTTTGGAATATCTCGAAACAGACAAAGCACAGGTTCGTGCAAAGGCATATGACCTTGTTCTCAATGGTGTTGAATTGTCAAGTGGTTCAATCCGTATTACTGACCCTGCACTTCAGAAGAGAATGTTCACACTTTTAGGTCTTTCTGATGAAGAAGCATATGAGAAATTCGGTTTCTTGACAGATGCATTCAAGTTCGGCCCACCACCACACGGCGGTATGGGTATCGGTCTTGACAGACTTGTTATGCAGATGATTGGCGCTGACTCACTCCGTGATGTTATCGCATTCCCGAAACTCCAGAATGCAAGTGAGCCAATGACAGAGTGTCCGTCACCTGTTGATACACTCCAGCTTGACGAACTTGGAATTCTCGTTAAACCAACAGAGGAATAAGATATGAAGAAAAGCATAAGACAACTGAATATTTTACTTGCTTCAGCATGTCTTTGCTTAAGTTTTTCCTTTCCCGTATTCGCTGAAAGTACAGTTAAGTATTCAAATGAATTAACAATTACTCCAATTCGTGTTTTCTTTGCAATTCTCATTATCCCTGCATTTATTGTAATGGAAATTGCCTTTGAAAGAATCCGTGAAAAACGAGTTGAAAAGCGAAACAAAAAATACGGAAAAGATAAAGAAAACTGAAAACCAAACACAAACCAAATGGCGAGGTCAAAACCTCGCCATTTTTGTTTTTTGCAAATTAATTAAAATGTCATACTAATGTTCCGCCGAGAAAAGCAAATACTGTCAAGGCTACAAACCAACCAATGCCCCAACCAAAGAAACCTTTTGCGGCATCGCCGAACGAATAATGAGATTTTACAAAACCTGCACCCAAGCCCATCAGTACAGCCGGAACTATACTATCCGTTATCGCCGTGCGGGTGGTTGCAAAAGTTATACCCAGAGATGCTAAAATCAGCACAACTCCAATGATACAACGGAAAACATATTTCTTGTCCTTTTTCTCTTCCGTCTTCTCATTAGCACGGGCAACCTGCTCCTGAGTATAAACCTTATTTTCAAGTTCTTGGAGCTCATTTTCATCTGCAATATGTGTTCTAATATCGGGTGCAGAGAAATCTTTGTCGATAACGTTTGCAATCATAACCGTGTTGCGTTCAAAATATGCCGAAGCGGTACTCTCCGTACCCTTGAGAGATGTGCGGTATTTAATACTGTGCGAACCCTCGCTGACATAAATTACAAGTCCGTCTTTCAGTTGATAGTATCCTCTACCATCAACATAAAACGTTCCATTGCCTACATTACTAACTCTACCCATAACATTAACTTTGATAAAAGGCATTTTAATTCCCTCCTTATTAAACATGTTGCTTCGGCTAACATGTTTTCTTTATTATATCATATCAAAACGTATTTGTCTACTATCGCAGACAAAAAATATTAAAAATAACATTATACTTTTGATAAGGATGTGTTGATATGATAGAATTTGACAACGACGCCGTCGGCATCGTCATACGAAATCTGAGAAAATCAAAAAAGATGTCGCAGGAAGTTTTGAGCGGTCTGACTGGGTTAGCAAGAAGTCACCTTTCCATGATAGAAAACGGAGAAAAACATCCCAACCTTGAAACTATATGGCGGATTGCAAACACACTTGAGGTCCCTCCTCATGAACTGGTCAGGGAAATTGAAGAGTACATTCAACAGAATAAATAAAAACCACTATTCTAATAGTGGTTTTTATTTTGTCTATTATTATTTCAAAATGTTATAAATCGCAGGAATAAACCAACCTAAAATCACAGGTACAAGGAAGGCGAAACCTACTGATGTGAGAAGTGTAAGTCCCCATTTTTCAAGTCTGGAACCAACTACAAAAATTCCATACCACGGAGCCACAAGCACCTTACTTAATGCTTTATTATTCTCATTAAAATAATTTTCTTTAATCATCATAACATCTTCAATTTGTGGGAAGATGTTTGTGAGAAGAGAAATGCCAAGGTAAAGACAAACCCATGCAAAAATATCAGTATATCTTGCAAAATAGATGATTCCCGTTGCACCATAGCAAAGAACTAAAAATCCCAACAGAAAATTCAAAAGGAAAGGAATGAAGCAAATGTCAAAGCTTGGACCTTTTCTTTTAATAAGCTGGTGGTCAATGTGTGAGAGCATTTCATTGAACTGAACCGTTCTTTCATCCTCAACAATAACCTTTGCACTACGACAAACCATGTGTTCAAAGAAAGCGTGTGTCACAGCACCCGGAAGAGTTAATATTTTTACTATTATATAAATTATACTCATATTAAATCGTACCTTCCACTTTCTGCAATTTCCTTAAGTGTCTTCTTTCCTGACCTATAATCAGTAACATCACTTGAAAAGGCTATTGAATCATCACCGTATGAATCAATTTCAAGTTCCAATGCTTCAAACGCCTCACTATTCCCTGTTGCAAGTGACAACAAAGCATATAAATCTCTTATCTGAATAGTAAGAGCACCTGTTAATGAAAGATTATCATAAGCATTTGTAGCAGACTCATATGCCAAATCAATCTTATCCAACATAATATAGTTAAGTGCCTTTTGAGTCTGAAGCATATATCCATACTGCATTACATAGTTTTCACCATTGGAAAGCTTGCCAAGAATTTCAAGTCCTTTTTCACAAGTGCTGATTGCCTTCTCATAATCCTTGTCACGATAACGATATATAACGGACTTTACCATATAACTTTCCGCTGACTCATTATTGATTGTTTTAAGTTCATCTGAAAGTTTCTCTGCTTTTTCAAATTCTCCGATATTTGCGTATGTGTTTGCCAGTAATGAAGCAACCAAAGTCTTCATATATTGGGAAGAATCGGCTGTCTTTTGCAAAAACTCAGCGATGACTTCAGGCTCTTTTCCCAATTCCTGAGCCGCAGCATACTGATACATTCTCACCCAGCCTTCATCACAAATATATTCTGTTTCTGTTCCGTCCGGAGTAAAATCTTTTTCTGTTTCATCATGATATTCTGTTCCTTTTATATAAACCTTCTTGCCGATAAGGCCTTCAAGTTCAGAAATAATATCATCATAATATTTGTCGCTGACTTCCGGATATTTTGCCAGATGTTGCTGCACAACCATCGCAGAAGCCTGCATTCTTTCCGTTTCCGTAAGAATATTATCAACTTCTTTAAACGTGAGAAGTTTTGTTACCGCTTCAGGAATATTTTCACTGATTTCTATAAGAGCAGAATTCATACTTACCATACGGTAATTAAGAATGGCTCTTTTTGCATAAAGGTTGTAACACTTGTTTTTTGCACTGATATTTTCTGCATATTCTACAGCATCATCATACTTGCTCATAGCTGTATAAAGTCGACCTGCATCTGCTTCCTTTTCCGCCTGTTTCATAGATGAAAATACAGGCACATTAACTGCAAAAAGGAAAATTGCAGCAACAACAACACATATCATAAGAGCAGTCGCAATTACGCCTCTGTAATCATAAGGATACTTTTCAAGGATTTCTTCACATTCCGAGCAATAAGGACTGTCAGGGTCTTTTTCTGTACCACGAAGTTTTTCACCACAGTATTCGCAGAGCTTATCCTCTGAAATTGGTGTTGTTTTCTCACCAAAAGAAACTGTCTGAGGATTATATCCCTCCACCTGCAAGTTTTCAAGTCCGTCAGTAAGACTTTCTGCCTCCTGCTTTGCTTTTGCAAGTTCTTCCTTGAAAACCTTTGCAAGTTCTTCCATCTCATCATGGATATTTTCTGCATTATCAGGAGCCCCACCTGTAAGCTTTTCTTTATTTTCGTCCAAGGTTATTCCTCCTTAAGATTATTCGTTAGCACCGCAGCATTTTTTGTATTTTTTACCGCTTCCGCATGGGCATGGGTCATTTCTGCCAACCTTTTGTCCTTTTTTTACAGGCTGTTTTTTGTCTGTTCCGTCAGAAGCACCGCTTGTTGCAGTAATCTTTGCAGCCTGTTCACGCTTAACATCTTCTTCACTTCTCATACGGAAAAGTGTAAGAGTTGTAACTGTACCCTCACGGATAAGTGCTGTCATTTCGTCAAACATATCAAAACTTTCCATTCTGAATGCAACAACAGGGTCCTGCTGAGCATAAGAACGAAGGTAAATACCACGTTTAAGTTCATCCATAGCATCAAGGTGGTCCATCCAACGCTGGTCAACATTGTGAAGCAATACCTTACGCTCAAGTTCTGACATAAGTGTCTCGCCATATTCAGTATACTTTGCCTTATAGATGTCCATAGCCTTGTTATAGAAATATTCTTTGTATTCCTCGTTTGTATCAAACTTTGTTTCAAGTCCTTCTTCACTGAGGTACTTAAGTTTTTTCACAAGACCTGCTCTGTTCCAATCATCAGGTGACTGTGATGCAGGACAATAGAAATCAACCTGTTCAGCAAAGTATCCGTCAA
>JAZSKT010000138.1:0-5354 GCA_045534995.1 Candidatus Fimenecus sp. | reverse complement strand
CCCTGTTATTATTGTTGATGCAGGTCATGGTGGAGAAGATGGTGGTGCAGTTGCACAAGACAAGACAAATGAAAAAGATATTAATTTATCAATTTCTTTAAAACTTAATGATTTATTGTCTGTTTTTGGTTATAAAACAAGAATGATTCGCAAAACAGACACAGCAATACATACAAGTGGCGATACTATTCGGCAAAGGAAAGTTTCTGATATAAAAAATAGATTTGCTATTATGAATGAATATGATAACTGCTTGTATATAAGCATTCATCAAAACAAATTTAGTGACACATCTGTTCGTGGAGCGCAGACTTTTTATTCACCAAACAATGATGAAAGCAAGGAATTGGCAGAATTTATTCAAAAATCAATATCAAGTCAGTTACAAAAAGATAATGACAGAATAATTAAAAAGTCTGGAACAGAAATATTCTTGTTATATAATGCCACAAAACCTACTGTTATGGTTGAATGTGGTTTTATATCTAATGCATCCGACCTTTTTAACCTTAAAGATACAAATTATCAAAATGAAATGGCGTTATCAATTGCTATGGGAATTTTAAATTATAATATTTCGGAGGATAAAAATGGCTCAGAAATCTAAATCAGTATATATTTGCAGTGAATGTGGTTATGAAACACCTCGTTGGCTTGGTCAATGTCCGGGTTGTAGCGAGTGGAATACCTTAAATGAAGAAATCAGAACTGTTACAAAGGAAAAGTCTCTTTCAAAAAGTCTTGTCGGTTCCAATCGTGGACGAGCCTATCCACTTGCAGAAATAACAGCCGACACAGGACATCGATACAATACAGGACTTAAAGAATTAAACCGAGTTCTTGGCGGAGGACTCGTAAAAGGTTCTGTTGTGCTTTTAAGCGGTGACCCGGGTATCGGTAAATCTACAATTCTTTTACAAATTTGTGAATGTTTAGGTAATGGTCTTAAAATTTTGTATGTTTCAGGTGAAGAATCGGCACATCAAATAAAACTTAGAGCATCAAGACTTGGTGTATCAACAGGAAATTTGTCAATTCTTTGTGAAACAGATGCGCAGTATATCTGTGAATATATTCAATCTGAAAAACCTGATATGGTAATAGTTGACTCCATTCAGACAATGGAAATTGGTGAGTTAAGCTCGTCACCGGGAAGTGTTACACAAGTTCGTGAATCAACAAATCTTTTCACAAGAACTGCTAAAACATCTAATATTCCAATTTTCCTTGTTGGACATGTTAATAAAGACGGTAATATTGCAGGGCCCAAAGTCCTTGAGCATATCGTTGACTGTGTTTTATATTTTGAAGGCGATAGAAATACATCATACAGAATTTTAAGAGCTGTTAAAAACCGTTATGGCTCAACAAACGAAATTGGCGTTTTTGAAATGCTTGATAATGGACTTACTGAGGTTGAAAATCCATCTATGATGCTCATTTCAGGTAAACCACAAAACGTATCGGGTACTTGTGTAGCTTGTCTTATGGAAGGTTCAAGACCAATCCTTGCAGAAGTACAGAGTCTTGTTACTCCAAGCGGTTTTGGTAACCCTCGTAGAATGGCAACGGGCATTGATTACGGAAGAATGGCTATGCTTATTGCTGTACTTGAAAAGCGTTGCGGTTATTTCCTCGGAAATATGGATTGCTATACCAATGTTATCGGCGGACTTCGTATTGACGAAACAGCTGCAGATTTATCAATCGCATTGGCTATTGTTTCAAGTCTCAAAGATGTTGTTGTACCTGAAAAAACACTTGCATTCGGTGAAATTGGTTTGGCAGGGGAGATACGTTCTGTAAATTCTTGTGAACAGAGAATTAAAGAAGCATCAAAACTTGGTTTTGAAAAATGTGTGATTCCATATCATAACTATTCAAAACTTCCGAAGTATTTATTTAATGAAATTGAAATTGTTCCTGCAAAAAATATCAGACAAGCATTTGAGGCGATTATGAATTGAATGAAAGATTTTTAAAAAGTCCCAATATTCCTAATGGCAAAGTCACAACTGTGTTTGCAACTATTGACGACAATGCCCTTAAAACGCTTTTTGATAATTTATCTGTAAAAGTTGTTAATGTAATTGAAAATACGCTTTTAGACACTCCTGTAAGCCGTCACGCCGATATTCTTGCGAATTATGTAGGGAAATCTATATTTTTAGCAGATAAAAATCAAGCAGAACTCTGTAAATTTATAAAAAACAATGGCGGGAAATCAATTATTATAGAGAATATTAAATCTCCATATCCCGACGATTGTTTGCTGAATTTTGCCGATATTGGAGATTATATAATATGTAACAAATCAATTTTAACAAAAGAAATTGTTGATTTATTACCAAACAAACAGATTGTTGATGTAAAACAAGGCTATTCAAAGTGTTCTGTCTGCATTGTTAAGCATAACACCATCATAACTGACGATATTTCCATTTATAATGCAGTTTCACATTATGATAATGTAAAATCATTACTTATTGAAAAAGGGAGCGTACACATAGATAAATATGGTTATGGCTTTATTGGTGGTTGCTGTGGTCTTATTGGTAAAGACTTGTTATTATTTAATGGCGATTTATCAAAACATACAGACTTTGACAAAATCAAAAGTTTCTTGTATGATAATGGTGTAAACTACATTGATATTAAAGGGAAAACTTTAACTGATATTGGCAGTATTATACCGATTATGGAAAAAGACGGTGATTAAAATGAAAAAAGGTTATTTAATTGCATATTTAGGCGCAGCAACAACAATGGGAATTGTTTTATCAAAAGCTCAGAAAATGACAAAAAAATATGGTCAGCCATTAAAAGCAAAGAAAAAAGTACCACCTGAAAAACTCGCAAAAACAGCCGAAAAAGGCTTTGATTTTGTAGCGAAAAAAATTGTGAAATAATATTTTTTCAGGCATCTCTTTATATATGGAGATGCTATACTTTTTTGGTGATAATTATGAAGAAAGTTATTGTAATAGGTTGTCCCGGTTCAGGTAAAACGACTTTTGCAGAAAAACTGAACAAATGCACAGGCTTACCGTTGTATTATTTGGATGCTATATGGCATAAGCCTGACAAAACTCATATTTCAAGAGAAGATTTTGACGAAAAAATTATTGAAATATTTAATAAAGATAGATGGATAATTGACGGTAATTATAAAAGGACAATAGAAATGCGACTTAAAGAATGCGACACCGTTTTTCTATTTGATTTACCAACAGAGGTTTGTTTGCAAGGTGCAACTGAAAGAATCGGCAAAGGTCGCTACGACTTGCCCTGGATAGAAGCAGAATTAGACCCTGAATTTAAGAAGTTTATCGAAGAATTTCCAAAAGATACTTTGCCATATATTTATGAGTTAATTGATAAATACAAGACAGAAAAACAAGTTATAATTTTTAAGTCAAGAATAGAAGCTGATATGTTCATTGAACAATACAAGGAGAATAAATGAAAATAATTCAATTTGAACCGAAATACCGTGATGACCTCATATTTATGATACTTGAAGCAAAAAACGCCCTTGGCAGAGTACCAGGGCTTAATGAAGATTTACTTGATATACAGAAGAACTATTTAAAAAAAGGCGATATGTTCTGGATTGCTATTGATGATAATGATAGAGTAATCGGAAGTGTAGGTTATAATTGTATTCATAATAGTGATGATGTTGTACTTCATAGACTTTTTGTAAAATTCAATTATAAACATCAGGGGATAGGTACTGCTCTTTTGAGTACGGCAGAAGAATATATTAAATCAATAGGTAAAAAAGCAATTATCGTTCATCTTGGTAACAAGGAACACTTTTACGAATCTTGGAATTTTTATCCTAAACATGGTTATGTAGAATATGAACCAAATTATATGAGAAAGGTTTTGTGATTTTTATGCCACAACATCCATTTTCACCACTATATGATAGGAACTCAAAAATACTTATTCTTGGCAGTTTTCCGTCTGTAAAGTCCCGTGAGCAGATGTTTTTCTATGGTCATCCTCAAAACAGATTTTGGAAAGTAATTTCTGCAGTTGTAGGTGCAGAAACTCCTACGACGATTGAAGAAAAAAGAAGCTTTTTACTCTCAAATAACATGGCATTATGGGATGTGATTGCATCTTGTGATATTACCGGCAGTTCTGACAGTTCAATTAAAAATGTTGTTGCAAATGATTTAACAGAAATTCTTGATAATGCTGACATAAAACAAATATTTGTTAACGGAAAAACAGCAGAAAAATATTATAATAAATATATTCGTGATAAAATAAACCGAAATGCAATATGTCTTCCGTCAACTTCTCCTGCAAACGCAGGGTGGAGTATTGATAAACTGATTACTACTTGGCGAATTGTAAAAGATTATAAATAGGTGAAATTAATGAATGAAAAACTGATAGAATATATTGAAAATAATGTATTTCCCGAATATTCTAAAAATGATAATGGCCACGGTATTGAACATATAAACTATGTAATTAACCGTTGTTTTCGCTTTGCTGAACAGTTTGAAAACGTTGATTTAAATATGTTATATGTTGCTGCAGTTTTTCACGATATAGCTCACCATATTGATAAGAATAATCACGAAGTTTTATCCGCAAAAATCTTCTTTGAAAATGAAGGTATGAAAACATTTTTTACAAATGAAGAAAGAATTATAATTAAAGAGGGGATAGAAGACCATAGAGCATCATCTGAAAATATTCCTCGTAGTGATTATGGTAAAATAATTTCTTCTGCAGACCGTTCAACTGATGTTAATGAATTTCTAAAAAGAACTCACGCATACACATTAAAACATGAGCCTGAATGTACATTAGAACAAATGATTGAACGAGCTTATAGTCATACTAAAGATAAATACGGAACTGATGGCTATGCAAAACATTATGTTGTAGATGAAGAATACAATATTTTTAAAAATCAGATTAATGAACTTATCAGCCATAAAGAAAACTTTAAACAGTTGTATATAAAAGTAAATAATTTATAAGTAACTTATTCCATAAGTGCTTGATTTATCAGGTTCCTTATGGAATTTTTTATATCTAAGTCGCAGGGGAAATGGTATGTTGAAAACTTATCTTAATTGTTGACATTGTTGAAAACTTATGATATAATTATACAAAATAAATATTTTGTATAAAGAAGGGGGCGGAAAATTATACAAAATACGGGGAATTCGGGTACTTTATAGTCCAAAAGCTCATTTTTGACTTTTTTATCCTTTCAAGCACGTTTTGGTACAATTATTAGATTCAATAGCAAAATTTATATTCGATTTAATATCTATTTGTCTTTTGTAATAAAGTCTTTTATTTACTTTATATAAAAAAAC
>JAZSKT010000115.1:0-12949 GCA_045534995.1 Candidatus Fimenecus sp. | reverse complement strand
GAAGCCCTGCGCATCCACCAAAGGAAGCTTTTCAATCTTGTGCTTCATAAGAATCTGCTTTGCTTCGTCGTGACCTGTGCCAACAGGAGCAGTAACAAGACCTTCGCTTGTCATAAAATCCTTGATTTTACCGCTGTAATCAGAAATAAATCTCATATCACGGTTTGTGAGGATACCAACAAGTTTGCCGTTTTCATCACATACAGGAACACCTGAAATCTTATAACGATGCATAAGGTTATCAGCTTCCTGAACTGTATTGTCAGGAGATAAGAAAAATGGGTTATTGATAACGCCGTTTTCACTTCTCTTAACCTTGTCAACCTGTTCCTTCTGAGCATCAATTGACATATTCTTATGGATAATACCAATACCGGCTTCAGGAGCAGAAGCAATAGCCATATTACTTTCAGTAACTGAATCCAAAGCTGCTGTGATAACAGGAGTGTTTAACTTAATTGTTTTTGTAAGCTGAGTTGAAATATCAACATCACTTGGAAGAACGTTGCTTTCTGCAGGAATGAGAAGCACGTCATCAAAGGTAAGACCTTCTTTTACAAACTTGTCTGTCATAATTTATATCTCCTTCACTTTAAAATTTGTTATAAAATAGAGAGAAACTTTTTATATAAAGTCTCTCTCTAACTAATTTTTATCGCCACTTGTAATCGCTGATTTAAGCGTGGTAATTTGAATTGGCGAGAGAAGATTTTGCATATTCTGTTTCAAAACCGCAGGCAATACTTTGTGTATTAACGAGGATTTTGGGACGGAATATGGAAATTTCATCCGTCAAGTCTTTTACCCTCGCTTGAATTAGTGATTACCCTTTATTCCGCAGGGAAGAATGCCTTGTGAATTGCGCTGACTGCACGGTCAGCATCATCAAGGTTAATAAGAACTGAAATTTTGATTTCGCTTGTAGCAATCATATCAATGTTAATGTCACGCTCATAGAGAGCCTCAAACATTTTTGAAGCTGTTCCGGGGTGAGATTCCATACCTGCACCAACAATTGAAATTTTAGCAACTGAAGTATCACAGATAATGTCCTTATCTTCAATATCAAACACATTCTTTACACATTCAAGAGTTTCTTCAGCATTACTCTTTGATACTGTGAATGTAATATCCTTTGTGCTGTCACGACCAACAGACTGTAAAATAATATCAACATTTATCTTGTGCTTTGCGAGAACATCAAAAAGTTTAAAAGCAACACCCGGTGTGTTTGGAATTTTTGTAATTGAAATACGTGCCACATCAGTATCCTTTGTAACACCTCTGATAAGCATTTTTTCCATTTTGGTAACCTCCTTAACAATCGTACCAGGAACTCTCTTAAGACTTGAGAGAACCTCTAACTCAACATTATACTTTTTAGCCATTTCAACAGAACGGTTATTTAAAACCTGCGCACCAAGAGTTGCAAGTTCAAGCATTTCATCATAAGTGATTTCCTGAAGCTTTTTAGCGTTGTCAACCTTTCTTGGGTCTGCTGTATAAACACCTTCAACGTCTGTGAAAATCTGGCAACGGTCAGCACGAAGAGCTGCAGCAATCGCAACTGCACTTGTGTCTGAACCGCCACGGCCAAGAGTTGTAAGGTCATCATATTTGTTAATACCCTAGAAACCTGCCACAACAACAATGTTATGACGGTCGATTTCTGAACGAAGTCTGTCTGCCTTAATATTCTTAATTCTTGCTGTTCCGTAAGCAGAACTTGTGTTAAATCCTGCCTGCCAACCAAGAAGTGAAACAGCAGGACAGCCTAACTTTTCAATAGCCATTGCAAGAAGTGCTATTGAAATCTGTTCACCGGATGCCATAAGCATATCCATTTCTCTTTTTGATGGCTTCCCGTTGATTTCATAAGCTTTTTCAATTAAATCATCAGTTGTGTCACCCTGTGCTGATACTACAACAACAACATCGTTACCTGCACGATAAGTATCAGTAACAATCTGGGCAACATTCATAACTCTTTCGGCGTCACGAACACTTGAACCACCGAATTTCTGAACTATAAGTCCCATATATGCCTCCTAAAACTATTAATAGTCTGTAACTCTGATAAGCGATTTAATGCTGATTGAAGAAATACTGTTAAGCTTTTCTGTAAGCTCTTTTTCTGCCATAGCACTTGTCACAAAAGCAAGTTCATTCGACTTGCAACCTGCAAATTCAAGCACCTGCACCTTACCGATTGTTGCAACAACATCCTGTAAAGCGTTTGCCTTATCTGTAACCTCAGCACGGATATAAAGAGGGTTAACCGCTGATTTATAATCAACAACATAGTTTTCCTCTGCTTCGCTCCAACCAAGAGGCTTCTTTCTGTCCATATTTCTTGCACAGTCAATAACATCAGCAACAACTGCAGAAGCAGTAGGTAATTTACCTGCGCCCTTACCATAGAACACAACATCACCTGTTGCGTCGCCACGAACGAGAATTGCATTGAAAACATCATTAACTGATGCTAACTGACTGCCATCCATAACGATTGCAGGAGAAACGATTGCAAAAATCTTTCCGTCGTCCATTCTCTTTGCGCGACCTAAAAGTTTAATTACACCACCGAATGCACCGATATATGCAACGTCATCAAGAGTAATTTTTGTAATTCCTTCTGTATAAACAGAATCAGGATAAACGTGTTTGCCAAAACAGAGAGATGCAAGAATACAGATTTTTCTGCAAGCATCGTGGCCTTCAACGTCTGCTGTCGGGTCTTTTTCTGCATAGCCATTATCCTGTGCAAGCTTTAACGCATCCTCAAAACTCATATTCTTTTCAATCATCATTGTAAGAATAAAGTTTGTTGTACCGTTTAAAATACCTGCGATTTCATCAAATTCATTTGCTGCAAGACACTGTGCAATAGGACGGATAATAGGAATACCGCCACCAACAGATGCCTCGAATAAGAAATTAACATTATTCTCAGCAGCAAACTGTAAAAGTTCACAGCCCTTCGCCGCAACAAGTTCCTTATTTGATGTCACGACACTTTTACCTGCTTTAAGGCAAGATGAAACAAATTCATATGCAGGATGAAGTCCACCCATAGTTTCAACTACAACCTTCACATCATCATCATTGAGAATTATGTTAAAATCCTTTATCATTTTATCCTCGTGAGGGTCTCCCGGGAAATCCCTTAAATCGAGAATATATTTAACTTCCATTTCGTTCTGTGTGCTTCTTTTTACAATACTGTCGTGGTTTTTTGTGAGAACTTCAACAACACCGGAACCGACTGTACCATAACCCATTACTGCAACATACATTGTATTTTTCACATCCTTATTATTGAACGATTCATCTGAAAAAAGGTATAATCAAGCATTATAAAAATACTTTTAAACATTTTATCACAAATCTTATATTTAATAAAGGGGTAATATACAATATTTTTACATTATTTTTTAACAAAATTTTAGAAAAATTTACATAAAATGCAACTTTTTAATTGATAGTTTTAACAAAATAGTTTATTATATTATTATTACATCTTATTGGAGCGTTTTTATGACAGGAATTGAAAAGAAAAAAAGTTTCATAATCAATACGGTTTATGCGACAATTATTATTGCACTTTTTTATCTGTTTTTCAAATATGCCCTGGGGACAGTCTTTCCCGTTATCTGTTCCTTGATTGCAGCAATGGTATTGCAAAAACCTGTAAATTATATTTGCAAAAAGACACCGTTAAACCGCGGTCTGGTTTCTGCACTATCTGTTCTTATGGGATTCTTTTTTGTAGTAGGACTTCTTGCCCTTCTTATTATTTGGTTGGGCTCAGAATTCAAAGGGTTCTTCCGTTATCTTATGGTACAATTTGAAGATATGCCCACACTAATCAATAACATTAAAGGATACCTTTCAAATCTTCTGACATTTTTACCGGAAAAAGCCGAGGTTGCGGTGCTGAACTTTATCAGCGAAAAATTGGATTATCTTATCAATCCATCCGTTGACGTTCCTGTACAAGTTCCATCTTTTGACTTTTCAATTCTTTCAACACCGCTTCTTGGAATTTGGAATACCGCAAAACAAATTCCAACTACACTTATTTCTATTGTAGTTTCTGTTGTTGCGTGTTGTTTTATGACAGCAGACTATAGTTCTGTCAAAGATTTCATTTTAGGATTTTTCCGTCCTGACAGCAGAGAAAAAATTTTCCGAGCAAAAAGACTTTTGATTCCATCTTTAGGTAAAATGGTAAAAGCCTATGCAATAATCATCACAATTACTTTCTGTGAATTATCTTTAGGCTTATCAGTTTTAAAACTTCTTAATATTTACGAAGGAAGTTATCTTTTTATAATTGCTGCGCTTACTGCAATTATTGATATTGTACCTGTTTTAGGAACTGGTACGGTTCTCATTCCATGGGCTTTATATAACCTCATTTCAGGCAACTATTCACTTGCAATCGGTCTGTTAATCATTTATGCATGTATTACGGTAATCCGACAGGTTATAGAGCCGAAACTTGTAGCAAACCAATTGGGTCTTCCTGCTTTTCTCACAATCGTATCTATGTTTATCGGTTCACAAATCTTTGGTGTGATTGGCATTTTCATACTTCCTATTACAATTGTTATGCTTAAATTGTTAGATGATGATGGAATCATAAACATTACGCATAAAGAAACGGAGGCAAAAAATGATTGATATACACAGTCACGTGCTTTTCGACATAGATGATGGTGCTGAAAGTATTGATATATCAATCGAAATGTGTGACGACTCATATCAAAATGGTTGTGATATTTTAGTTTTGACCCCGCATCTTATGGATTTCAGAGATATTGACGATTTTGTGGAAGAACGCAACGCCCGAATCAGTATTCTTCGCAAAGCATTAGCATCAGAAGAAATTCCGCTTAAATTGTGTGCGGGAGCCGAGCTTTATCTCAGCGACCAGATTTTTAATGCCGGTAATCTCGATGAAGTTACCATCAATGGCTCAAGGTATATACTGTGCGAAATGCCTCTGGAACCTTTTGATACGAGAAATGTTACAAAATGGTTTGACGAACTTCTGGACAGAGGATACACGCCCATTCTGGCACATCCCGAAAGGTATTACGAATTTCATCAGAATTTTGACCTTATTGACGAGATACTTGACCGCGGTGTAATTTTTCAGGTAAACATCGACAGTCTTATAGGACAGAACGGAGCTGCCGCACAAGATATGGCAATAGATATGGTCTGCCTCGGAATTGCTCCTTTGGTTGCAAGTGATGCACACGATTTAGAATACAGGCACACTCGCCTCATCGAAAAATTAAACGAGCTTCCCGACGAAATACCGGAAGAACTCATTGAAAAATGTTTTCATAAAAATCCTGAAAAAATACTCAACAATGAAAATATAGACTTGATATATAAAAAATAGGACACACCCTAAGGATGTGTCCTCTTTTTTCACACTTTTTATTGATGCAATATATGTCATCAAAATTTATTTAAACTGTACTCTTTCTTTTAATTCTGCTTTTAAAAAATTCTGCAATTTCTTCATTTGCTGCATCTCCATAAATAGAAAATGGGTCAATCACATTAAACACATGCGTCAAAGTATTGCCGTTAAGTTTTTCCGTAAAATCATGGAAACGATATTCAACACCACATCTATCAAATATTTTTCTTAATTTATATGCCTGTGTTCTAATAAAATCTCCACTCGCAGTATTTATGTAAAATGGTGGGAATTCTGATGAGGCAATTCTGTTTACATCAAGATATTTTCTATAAATGCTTTTTCTTGATTTTTCACCCAACAGAATCGGCACATTTGCGTTCATTAAAAAATTCGGACTTAATAAATCAACAGCAGGACAGATAGCCGCTACTGCTTTAAACTCATATCCTAAATATTCAACACCAAAATCCTTTTGCATATCCTCATTAAGATTTACTGCAGTTGTAACACAAGCAAAGTGACCGCCCGCAGAGTCACCTGCAAGGAATATGTTATCCATATCAGCAGGGTAGTCCTTAAGATTTTCACCGAGCCATTTCAGTGCTGCAAAAATGTCACGAATCTGGTCATCAAAAAGAACATCACCTGCAAGACGATAGTTTATTGATGCCACAAGGAACCCTTTCTGGGCAAGCTTTAAGCAAAAATACTTGTTGATTTCCTTGTATCCATACATCCAACCGCCACCGTGAATGTCAATAATTACAGGAAGTTTTTCAGTTGTACCCTGTGGGTAATAAATATCAAGAAGGTGTGCTTTTTCGCCATCATCAATATACGGAATGTCAAGAAATTGCTCAAGTCCCTCAGGCTCTGTCTGTGATGCAATTCTCTTAGCATCCATTTTTTCTGTGTTTTTCCAATTTGCCTTTAAGATAGGTTTTAAAATATACATTGTCATTCTCCTTAAAAATTAGGGATGAGGTTCACCTTTGCGATATGCTTCCATTATATCTCTAAACACTTCACCATTTGTCGGTGGAGTCCATGTAATAGCATCTGCTCCTGCCTCAATTGTTGCTTTTATGGTAGCATCAGTTGGTCCACCTGTTGCCATAATCGGTATGTCGGGGTATTCACTACGGATTTTTGCAACTAATTCAGGTGTTTGGGCAGCCGCTGATACATTGATAATCTGAACACCGGCATCAAGTCTTGCCTGAATATCATCTTCTTTAACAACAGTCACCACAATAGGTAAGTCAACTGTCTTTGCAACCTCACGAATAGTATCATTTGATGTTGGAGCATTAAGTACAACGCCTGTTGCACCCTGATATTCAGCGTGTCTTGCAAGATTTATAACTCTTTCGCCTTTTGTAAGTCCGCCACCTACACCAACAAAAACAGGACAGTCAGCAGCAATCATTACAGCTTGAGTAATAACAGGCTGTGGTGTAAACGGATAAACAGCAATAACAGCATCTGCATTACAATTTCGTATGATGCTCACATCTGTTGAAAATACAATTGATTTGATTCTTCTCCCAAAAATTTTAAGTCCTCTGCACTCATAAATTACTTCAGGAACATCAATTCTGAAATCTCTTAAATATCCTTTAATTTCGTTCATAAACAACATCCTTTTCCTTCAATAATGTTTATTTTATTCTATAAATATTGCTAAATTGTGTTTGCAGTATTAGAAACCTGTAAACTATTGATTTTCTTGCTTACAAGCTTTGCAATCTGCCTGTTTTCAGGTTTGCTGAAACCATTTTCATCCATCATTTCTCTTGCAAGCTCCTGAGTCTGCATAAGAATTTTTGTATCCGTCATAATATCTGCAATTCTCAGTTTTGGTAGTCCGTGCTGACGAGTACCGAAGAAATCACCAGGACCTCTCAACTTTAAATCTTCGTCTGCAATCTTAAAACCGTCGGTTGTTTCACACATTATCTTCATTCTTGCTGTTGCCTCATCACCCGTGGCATCCGTTACAAGAATACAATGGGATTTTGCCTTTCCTCTACCTACTCTACCTCGCAATTGATGAAGTTGTGACAAACCAAATCTTTCTGCATTTTCAATAACCATTATCACTGCATTTGGTACATCAACACCAACTTCAATAACAACCGTAGAAATGAGCAACTGTGTTTCGCCATTTTTAAATTTCATCATTACTTCATCTTTTTTCTTTGGTGTCATTTTTCCGTGAAGAAGGTCGATTTTATATTCCTTAAACGGTATCTGTGCTTTTTTATAATATTCTTCTGCAGACATAATACCCTGCATCAGTTCGCTTTCCTCAACAAGAGGGCAAACGATATATGCCTGATAACCCATATCCAGATGATTTCTGATGAATTCAAACATTGAACCTCTTTTACCGGATTTCACTGCATAGGTTTCAATTTTTTGTCTTCCCGGAGGCAATTCGTCAAGAATTGAGACTTTCAAATCACCAAAGAAAATCAATGCAAGTGTTCGTGGAATAGGAGTCGCAGACATAACATAAACATGAGGATTTTCACCTTTACTGCAAAGACCCGTTCTTTGTTTTACACCAAAACGATGTTGTTCATCAGTAATGACAAGTCCTAATCTCGCAAACTCAACATCCTCCTGAATAATGGCATGAGTGCCGATAATAAGGTCGATTTCACCGTTTTTAAGTCTTTCTTTTATTTCTTTCTTATCTTTTGCCTTTGTACTGCCAACCAACAATTCGCATTTTATTCCTGTGTTCTCAAAAAGCTTTGTAAAGGTCTCAAAATGCTGTGTTGCCAATACTTCAGTAGGTGCCATCAATGCCGATTGCATACCATTTTTTGATGCTGTATAAACTATTGCAGCAGCAACTGCCGTTTTACCGCTACCGACATCACCCTGCAAAAGCCTGTTCATCTGCTTACCGCTTTGCATATCAGAAACAGCTTCTTCTACTGCTCGTTTCTGTGCATTTGTAGGCTTAAAAGGTAGAACACTGAAAAACTCCTCTGTGTAATTCTCTTTTATTATATTTTTAGTTGTTATTTCTGTATTTTCATTTTTAAGGCAAAGCAGACTCAATTGCAAAATGAACAATTCGTCAAAAATAAGTCTGTCCCTTGCCCGTTGCAAATCTTCGTCATTTTCGGGAAAGTGAATATTCCTTATTGCCGTATCAAGAGAAACAAGATTATAACGGTCAATGATACTCTGTGGCAAATATTCAGGAATTTCTTCAATGGCATTTAATGCATTCTGTACCGCTGACTGAATATTTCTTGAAGTTATGTTTTTATTCTGCGGATAAATCGGGCGAATTTCCATTTTCTGTGAAGCCTTAATAAACATAGGCGAAACCATTTCACGAGCAGAAAACTTACCAAGAGTCAATTTTCCGTAAAAAAGATATTCTTCGCCACTTTTGAGCATTTTATCAATGTATTTGTTGTTGAAAAAGGTTGCGGCAAAAACATCGTCACCATCTGTCACGGTTGCTTTTGCAATAAGCATACCACCGCGGACATGCTCGTTTTTCACAGGAAACATCACAGTACCTTTTATACACACATTTTCACCTATAATACATTGAGATATAGGCATTATTTTACTCCAATCCTCATAAGCACGAGGATAAAAACGAAGAAGCTCCCCAACGGTTGACACACCAACAGAACGAAACGCCGTTGCACGGGCTTCGCCGACACCTTTGATGTTCTTAATATCGTCGGAGAACTTCATAATATCACCTTATATTCCATTATATAAACTATATGGCACCTGTTTCAGGTTAAGGTTTACATCTGCTGACATTGCCACATAACCGTTTTTAAAGAGTACAGGCACAAACGGATAATATTCTATAAACACATCATAATATTCTGCCGGAGTTATTTCTCCTGCTCGATATTTGAAATATTCAGTTGCAACCCGTTCGTTAGTGTTGATACCTGCACTTAAAGAGCTTCCCTCACGGAAAAACTGTCCAATGTCCATTGTTCCATCAAGCTTTATTTCGCCAAGATACATATCATAATTTCCGGATTCAATACGTTGTGTGTAATCTTCAAATGATATGCTTTGAACGTTTATCAAAAATCCGCATTCAGCAAGAGAATCTGCAATACTGTATGCCGCTGCAACACGGTATCGGTTGTCTTTATTAACAATTAAAGACAGAGATAAAGTATATGCGCCATCAGTTTTTGCTTTTCCTGAATATCTTGTATAACCACATCTGTCAATAATATTATTTGCCAACTCAATATTGCCCGTAGTTTCAATAAGTGTTACTTCTCCCGCTAAACTGCTTTCGGGATTTATGGGCAGTTTCATGGGCTTTGCGTGACCTTGATACGTTGAAAGGGCTATCTTGTCGCTATCAAGCTTTGCGGCAATGGCATTCCTTATATAGTTATTGAGTGCACCCCTTGAACTGTTGAGTCCAAGATACACCATATTGTTCAGTAAAACGTCTTTTGACATTCCTGAAAAACCGGAATATCGACAATCCGACAAATCACTGAAAAACACGTCTGTCACACCAATATTAAACAAGTTTTCTGCACTTTCCCTCGTTCCAATAGGGGACAGGTGAATTTCTTTTTTGTCATTCAGTACGCTGACAAGCTTTCCAACTGAATAATAATAGTCGCCACTTCCGGACGGTACAGCAGTTTCTATATCAGCTGTGCCAACCTTGACAACGGGAAAGTTCAGCTTTCCGGCTACGTATATATCTTTATATTCGAGCGTAAAATCTACTGCATATTGCCCAACTGCCTGTGCTGACACAACCCCGTTCAGATTGTTGCCCCAGCCATGGGATGCTTTTGCCATATTAAACGAATATACGACATCATCTGCATTTATATCTGATGAGCCCTTGCATGAAATTCCATGACGAAGTCGTACCGTTGCAACTTTATCCACCACGGTGATACTCTCTGCGATAATGCCTATGGCAGAATGTGTATTATCAAGAGAATATAAAGAATCAAACATAAGGTCGCATAAATACAGATTTTCGTAACTCTTTGCAAAGTAAGGATTTAATCCATCACTTTCGTTATATGGTAAAACAATCTTTTCGTCAGCTATTTTTTCTGCTTCTTCGTTTTTCTTTATGCTTTCAGTGGGGTCTTCAACAAGGGTTGTTGTTTCCTCAACTTCTTTTTCCCCCACACAAGCCGAAAGGAGTAAACAGACGCACAAAAGCAATGAAATTATTTTAAATATCTTTTCCACTTGTTCACCTCACTGTAACTGCGCAGGTTTCAACAGTTTTTCCGCTATCTTTGTCAACGGTAAATATACATCCCTGCATAAAGCTTGGTGTGTCCGCAGCTTCAAACATAGCCGAAAAACCTTTTCTGAATTTATCAATAATTATATCCTTTTTCACACCTAAAACAGATTCTTCCGGCCCTGTCATTCCTAAATCGGTAATATATCCAGTACCTCCTGATAAAATCTGCGCATCAGATGTCTGAATATGCGTATGCGTACCGAAAACAGCACTTACTTTACCATCGAAATAGTATCCAAACGCCTTTTTTTCGGCCGTTGCCTCTGCATGAAAGTCAACTACTATAATATTGGTTTCTTTTTTTAGTTCGCTTATAAGTTTTTCAGCTGTTTCAAATGGGTCAAGATGACCGTCAAGCCATACTCTTCCCAACAAATTGATAACACCAATTTTATAAGCGCCTTTGTCAATTATCCCGTAACCTTTTCCCCATACTCCGTCGCCATAATTTGCAGGACGAATCACATTACCTGTTCTGTCAAGATAATCAAATATTTCTCGTCGTTTTAGAGAATGATTTCCGCCGGTAATTAAATCTGCACCACTTGTAAAAATATGGCTGCATGAATTAGGCAACATTCCGTTACCGACAGCAGAATTTTCCCCATTGACAATACAAACATCAATATCGTTTTCTTTTTTAAATTCAGGAAGTTTTTTGCGAAGGAACTCACAGCCTTGTTGACTGACAACATCCCCCACACATAAAATTTTAATTTTGCGTGACATAAGCACACCGTTTCTATTTTTGGATTTTAATTTATTTTGCCCCGAAGCCGTTGATGACATCGGGGCATAATTGTTAAAATTTACTTTGCAAAATCTATTACGCGGTTTTCTCGCACAATATTAACCTTAATCTGACCTGGATATTCAAGTTCATCCTCAATCTTTTTAGCAATATCACGTGCAACGATAACCATCTTTTCGTCAGACACTTTATCAGGATTAACCATAATTCTGATTTCTCTACCTGCCTGAATTGCAAAAGATTTTTCAACACCTTCAAATGATGTTGCAATTTCCTCAAGTTTTTCAAGTCGTTTAATGTAATTCTGAACATTCTCACGACGTGCACCCGGACGAGCCGCAGAAATAGCATCTGCTGCTTGAACAAGAACTGCAACAATTGTCTTCGCTTCAATTTCACCGTGGTGAGCAGCGATAGCATGAACAACCTTGTCGTTCTCTTTATATTTCTTTGCAGCTTCTACACCAAGTTCAATATGTGTTCCCTCAAACTCACGGTCAAGAGCCTTACCAATATCATGAAGAAGACCTGCACGTTTAGCTTGTTTTACATCTGCACCCAATTCCTGTGCCATAAGTCCTGCGATATAAGAAACTTCGAGAGAATGATTGAGAACATTCTGGCCGAAACTTGTACGGTATTTAAGCTTACCGAGAAGCTTAACAAGTTCAGGATGAACACCGTTAACACCTGCGTCAATAACAGCTCTTTCACCTGTTTGTTTAATCGTCTGTTCAACCTCACGCTTTGATTTTTCAAACATCTCTTCAATTCGTGCCGGATGAACTCGACCATCCTGAATAAGTTTTTCAAGAGTAAGTCTTGCAACTTCACGTCGAACAGGGTCAAAACTTGAAACAGTAATTGCTTCCGGCGTATCGTCAATAATAAGGTCAACACCTGTAATTGTTTCAAGAGTTCTGATATTTCGACCTTCACGACCAATAATTCTACCCTTCATTTCATCATTTGGAAGAGCTACAACAGAAACTGTTGCCTCTGCTGCATGGTCAGCAGCACAGCGCTGAATAGCGCCTGTGATGATTTCTCGTGCAAGATTATCACTTTCATCACGTGTTCTCTGCTCAAAATCAAGAATTTTGAGAGCTTTTTCATGAGTAAGTGACTCATCAAGTTCTTGCATAAGTAATGCTTTTGCTTGTTCCTTGCTGTATCCGCTGATTTTTTCGAGCATTTCAAGTTGACTGCGTTTAAGCATTTCAACTTCTTCGATTTTATTATCAGCTGCTTTGATTTTTTCAGCAAGTACTTCTTCTTTCTTTTCAAGATTCTCTGTTTTCTTGTCAAGATTTTCTTCTTTTTGTACGATTCTGCGTTCTTGTCTTTGAACCTCTGCGCGTCTTTCACGAAGTTCTTTATCAACTTCGTTTCTTAACTTGTGTATTTCGTCTTTAGCCTCAAGAATAGCTTCTTTTTTCTTGCTTTCAGCAGTCTG
>JAZSKT010000232.1:0-2836 GCA_045534995.1 Candidatus Fimenecus sp. | reverse complement strand
ACAGCAACTCCGATTGCTGCCACTAAAAGAATAACGATTAATGAAATAATTATCTTTTTATTCTTACTCTTCATTTTTTGACATTCCTTTCAAAATAACACTAATTTTTTTAAGTAAATGCCTATTATAATTCCTCCGGTGTACAAATGTATCCTGTAATTGCACTTGCAGCAGCCACATATGGACTTGCAAGATAAACTTCACTTGTAGGATGTCCCATTCTGCCTACAAAGTTACGGTTTGTAGTAGAAATTGCCTTTTCTTCGGCTGCGAGAATACCCATATGACCGCCAAGGCAAGGACCACAAGTTGGTGTTGAGAATACAGCACCTGCTTCTACAAAAATTTCAGCAAGACCTTCTCTTACACACTGGAGATATACATTCTGTGTTGCAGGAATAACGATACAACGAACATTTTCGTTAACCTTTTTGCCCTTAAGCACTTCTGCTGCAGCACGCATATCTTCAATTCTACCGTTTGTGAAAGCGCCGGCGTTTCCTTGGTCAACGTAATTCTTGCCGAATACGCCAACAATATGAGCATTTTCAGGAAGGTGAGGGAATGCAACTGTTGATTTAAGTTCCCCAAGGTCAATATTGATAACTTCATCATAAACAGCATCTTCGTCAGCTGTGAAGATTACAGGCTCACGGTCTGTTCTGCCCTTCATATATTCGAGAGTTTTGTCGTCAACAGGGAAAATACCGTTCTTTGCACCACATTCAATAGCCATATTTGCAATACAGAATCTGTCGTCCATTGAAAGGTTTGCGATTCCGTCACCTGTAAATTCAAGTGAACGATATAAAGCACCGTCAACACCGATTTTGCCGATAAGATGAAGAATCAAATCCTTACCGCTAACCCATTTGTTGAATTTACCTGTAACATTTACTTTGATTGCAGACGGAACTTTAAACCAAGCCATACCTGAAATCATACCTGCAGCCATATCAGTTGAGCCAACACCTGTTGAGAACGCACCAAGAGCACCGTATGTACAAGTGTGAGAGTCAGCACCGATAACTGTGTCACCTGAAATTACAATTCCTTTTTCAGGGAGCAAAGCGTGTTCAATACCCATCTGTCCAACATCAAAGAAATTTTTGATTTTATATTCCCTTGCAAATGTACGAACCTGTTTACAATGTTCAGCAGATTTAATGTCCTTGTTAGGTGTGAAATGGTCCATAACAAGAGCAATTTTTTCTCTGTCAAAAACATCAGTAAATCCTTTTGCTTTCATTTCGTTAATTGCAACAGGGCTTGTAACGTCGTTACCCATAACAAGGTCAAGACGAACGTTAATAAGCTGACCTGCTTGCACCTTATCCAATCCCGCATGAGCTGCAAGGATTTTTTGTGTCATTGTCATACCCATAATTATTCAACTCCTTTAATGTTGCGGTCGCCACTTTCAAGAGCAGTAAGACCTGAACGAGAAAGTTCGCAAATTCCGTGTTTTTCCATTTTGTCGATAAATTTATCAATAAGGCTTGGAAGACCTGTAAGTTCTGCAGTAATAGTTGTGTGGCTGATGTCCTTGACCTTACCACCGAAACCGTTAATAGTCTTTAATACCTTTGTTCTGTCCTTGTTAAGAGCGTGAACTTTGATAAGAAGAATTTCAGACTGAATTGTCTGACTTTCGTTAAGGTTAATAACCTTGATAACTTCTTCAAGACGGGAAAGCTGTTGCTCAACCATCGTAACCTTGTATTCCTCAACGTCAGAAACGATAGTCATACGGGAAAATTCAGGACTTTCAGTTTCAGAAACAGTAAGAGAAACAACGTTGTATCCACGACGGGCAAAAAGTCCCGCAACCCTTAATAACACACCTGTACGGTTGTAAACAAGTGCTGATAAATAAATTCGTTTTGTATTTTCCATATTTATTCTTCCTTTTGCGTAGGGGTCGGCGTCCTCGACGACCCGATGTTGGTTTGTATGTTTATTTGGTTCGGGCTGTCGAGGACGCCAGCCCCTACGAATTACGCTGTTACCTTATAAATTGTCGTTGTCTTCACAACCTCATCCTTTGGGAACACACAATTATAGAATGTTGGTGTGTTTGTAGCATTTGGATAATACTGTGTTTCAAGGCAGAAGCCACAACGGAAATCCATTGGAGTACCTGCTTTACCGATTTTTCCCTCAAGGAAATTACCAACATAAAGTTGCATACCCGGTAAATCTGTAAGACAGTCGAGTCTTACGCCATTTGGAGCAGTAACTGTTGCTGCAAGGCGAAGTTCCTTATTATAACCGTTAATACAGAAATTGTGGTCGTAGCCGTTACCTGCATCTAACTGCTCATAATCTGCACCAATATCTTTGCCGATTGTTTTAGGCTCTCTGAAATCGAAAGGAGTACCCGTAACATCACGAATTTCACCTGTCGGAACAAGTCCCTCACCCATTGGTGTGAATGCATCAGCATTTATGTAAAGAGTGTGGTCAAGAATGTCGCCGTTCTGGTAACCCTTAAGGTTAAAATAAGCGTGATTTGTAAGGTTGAATGCAGTTTTCTTATCGGAAACCGCTGTGTAGTCCATAATAATCTCATTTTTATCAGTAAGTGTATATTTCACAGTAACCTTTTTATTACCGGGGAAACCCTCTGTACCGTCAGCACTGAAATATGAGAACTCAACTGAATCGCTGTCCACGATAATCGCATCCCAAACAGCAGTTGAAAATTCACCGTTACTGTGGAGAGTCACATCACCGTGAGTAGTTGTAACAGGAACTTTGACACCGTCAATTGTAAGGCCGCCTGCTGAAATTCTGTTTGCCACAGGACCTACTATCATACCCTGATAATCGTGAC
>JAZSKT010000160.1:0-16409 GCA_045534995.1 Candidatus Fimenecus sp. | reverse complement strand
GGTGGTACCGAGGCTCAGGACTGGGCAGAGATGCTTTTCAGAATGTATAACCGTTGGGGCGAGCGTCACGGATATAAAGTTTCAACACTTGACTATCTTGACGGTGACGAAGCAGGACTTAAATCTGCAAGTATTCTTATTGAGGGTGAAAATGCTTACGGATTTATGAAGAGTGAAGCAGGCATTCACCGTCTGGTTCGAGTTTCTCCATTTGACTCATCAGGCAGACGACACACATCTTTTGCTTCTCTTGAAGTAATGCCCGAAATTGACGAAGATACGAATGTGGACATTAACCCTGATGACATTGAAATGGCTGTTTATCGTGCAAGTGGTGCAGGTGGACAAAAAGTTAATAAAACATCATCTGCAGTTCGTCTTACTCATAAGCCCACAGGTATTGTTGTTTCCTGCCAGGTTGAAAGAAGTCAGCATCAGAATAGAGAAGTTGCAATGACAATGCTCAAATCAAAGCTTATTGAGATTAAAGAGCGTGAACACCTTGCAAAGATTGAAGATATTAAAGGTGACCACAAGGAAATCGCTTGGGGTAGCCAGATTCGTTCTTATGTGTTTATGCCATATACACTTGCAAAAGACCACAGAACATCATTTGAAAACGGTAACATAAATGCAGTTATGGACGGCGACCTTGACGGTTTCATTAACGCATACCTTAAAATGCAGTCACAGAAAAACCTTGAAAACAATTAAACAAATTGCTTTTTGCAAATAAAAAGGACACTATCAAAACGATAGTGTCCTTTTGTGCTGTATAAAAATTTTATTTATTTTTTGCGGCTGTCTTCATTTGCTTTTCTTTTTCTTCGCCTGCATTTACTATCATTACTGATACTGACCAAGCACAAATTCCAAGCAATAAGAACATTACGGCAAAGAAACCGCCTTGAAGAGCAAACACTTTAACTTCGCCGATGTACTGCATAATCAAACTCATTATAATGCCATCGATGTTGAAAAGTTCTGTAAGAGTGATTTCTCCGTTTAAAACGGGTTCTGCAAAGAAACCGGTGAATGATATGTATGATGCTAAAGTGCAAAGGAAACCTGCACCGGAAAGAGCAGTAATAACATTGATTTTGTTTGAAAATGCGGCAAAACCAAGAATTACAAGCCCTAAAACAAGTGCAATTGCAAGGAAAACAACAGCTATTATTACAGGACGGTAAAGTTCATTCTGAAGAATACTTGCTTTAAAATCAAAGTCCTCGTTTGTAAAAGTTGAAAATGTATTAATCCACTGTGGTAATTCATGAACAGAAATCTTTTCATAAGTTGTATAGAGTGTGCTGTTTTCGATAAGGCTGTTCATTAGGTTTGAAATGTCTGTATGATAAATTTCAATCATAAAGAAATCAGCGAAATAGAATAATGGATAGATTGCAATAGCTAAAATTGCTGTTACCACACGGTACAGAATATCAAAACCCGTTGTTTTTTGTTTAAGAGATTTTGTTTTGCTCATATTTTTCACCTTACTTTCCCCAAGAAGAATTAAGCTGTACTGTTCTGTTAAATACAACCTTGTCTTCTGTTGAGGTAATATCTACGCAGAAATAACCCTGTCGCATAAACTGGAATGTGTCACCGACTTTAAGGCCATCTTTAAGTCCACCTTCGATTAAGCAATCGTTAAGGATTACGAGTGATTCAGGGTTGAGATTTTCTGTAAACGCACCTGCTGATTCGTCTGACGGATTTTCCTTGTTAAAAAGTCTGTCATAAAGTCTTACCTCAGCCTTGAATGAGTCAGCTTCACTTACCCAATGCAAAGTACCTTTCACCTTTCTTCCGTCAGGTGAGTTACCACCACGACTTTCAGGGTCATAAGTACAATGAACACAAGTTACATTGCCGTTTTCGTCTGTATCATAGCCAACACATTTTACGAAATATGCACTTTTAAGGCGAACTTCGTTACCGGGGAAGAGTCTGAAATACTTTTTAACAGGCTCAACCATAAAGTCTTCCTGTTCAACATAAATAGTCTTGCCGAATGTTACCTTACGAGTTCCCATTTCAGGATGTTCAGGATGAATTTCAACATCGAGAGTTTCTGTCTGTCCTTCAGGATAGTTATCAATAACAACTTTTAACGGACGAAGCACAGCCATTGCTCTTGGTGCGTTTGCGTTAAGCTCATCACGTACACAAGATTCCAAAAGACCGTAATCAACTACTGAATATGCTTTTGAAACACCAATTTTTTCACAGAAGTTACGAATTGCTGCCGCAGGATATCCGCGTCTTCTCATACCGCTGAGAGTTGCCATTCTCGGGTCATTCCAACCGTCAACAATACCTTCGTTTACAAGTGCCAAGCACTTTCTCTTGCTTGTAAGACAGTAGTTAAGATTAAGACGAGCAAATTCAATCTGTCTTGGAGGCATTGGAATTTCAAGTGCTTTTAAGAACCAGTCATAAAGCGGTCTGTGGTTTTCAAACTCGAGAGAGCAAAGAGAGTGTGTAACACCTTCTTTAGCATCTGACAATGGATGAGCAAAGTCATACATTGGATATACACACCACTTGTCGCCTGTCTGATGATGCGGAACATGAGCGATTCTGTAAATTACAGGGTCACGCATATTGATGTTGGCAGCAGCCATGTCAATCTTTGCACGAAGAACTCTTGCACCGTTAGGGAATTCGCCGTCAGTCATTCTTTTAAATAAATCAAGGTTTTCCTCAATGGAGCGTTCTCTGTAAGGACTGTTTTTGCCTGGCTCTGTAAGAGTGCCTCTGTATTCTCTGATTTCATCAGCGGTAAGGTCATCAACGTATGCCAGACCTTTTTCAATAAGCTTTACTGCACATTCATAGATGTAGTCAAAATAGCTTGATGCGAAAAGACATTTATTCCACTTGAAACCAAGCCATTCGATATCTTCCTTAATTGCATCAATATATTCTGTATCTTCTTTTTGTGGGTTTGTATCGTCAAGACGAAGATTACATTCTCCCTTGTACTTTTTGCTTGTGGCAAAGTTAATACAAATAGCCTTTGCATGACCTATGTGAAGATAACCGTTTGGATCAGGCGGAAAACGAGTTTGAACTTTGTTATAAACACCGTTTTCTAAATCTTCATCAATAAAGTCGTGAATAAAATTTGAAATCATTGTTACTTCTTCCATAATTAACCTTCTATCATATTGTCTATTCTTCTCATAACCTCATCTTTGCCGAGAATTTGCATAATGAAATACAAATCAGGAGTGTTGGTGCGAGAAGTGATTGCTATACGGATAACCGTTGAAACATCACCCACATGGCCCTTAAAGGCGTCGGGGTTCTGTTTATATTCTTTAACATTAGGAGTAAATCCACAGGCTGTACAAAGTTCTTTGATTTTGTTGAACCATTCCTCTTTGCTGTCATCTGCAGAATAAACTTCCTTATATTTTGTAAGAATTTCTATTGCATCTTCCTTCTTAATATTTTCAGGAAGAGTGTAATCAGCATCATAAATCTCGTTGTAGAAGAATGAAACATAATTCTGTACTTCTTCCCAACAGGCAATATCTTTTCTTGGCTTTGGATTATCTCTGTCAATGTTAAAGATTGCGGTTGCCTTTTCTTTATCATCAACAAGGAGTGAGTAAAGCACTTCGTTATAATCCATAGCCCAATCAGTAACCAGCTTATAAACCTCTTTTGCGGTCATAACGGAAATTGCATTTTTTGATACGTCATTGAATTTAACCATATCAAAAAGTGCGCCCGAAACACTCATTTTCTTAAGATTGAATGGGAATTTGCTTATATCCTCTGTTTTATTTGCTTTTCGCCATTCTTCAAAGTTTGAGTTGAGAATGGTAAGCATATATTCCTTGACAGAAGCTTCAGGGTAACCTTTTTCAATATAGAATGAAACATTTGCCTCAGGGTCTTTTCTCTTTGAAAGTTTACGCTTACCACCATTTTCCTCTTTCATAATCGGAGCAATGTGAGCATATTTAAGAGGCTTGTTACCAAGTGCTCTGAAAAGTTCAATGTGAGTAGGTACAGATGCAATCCATTCGTCACCACGGACAACGTGTGTTGTGCGCATCAAATGGTCATCAACTGCATGTGCAAAATGATATGTTGGAATTCCGTCTGCCTTTAAGATGACAACATCATTCACGTTTTCACTCATTTCAATTTTGCCCTTAATCATATCGTCAAACTTGATTTTCCTTGAAATATCACCTGTTGAACGAAGACGAACGGTAAAAGGAACACCGTTATTGACTTTTTCAATAATTTCATCGTCAGAAAGGTCACGACATTTCGCATAGGAACCATAGTAACCTTTAATATCTTCATTTTCCTGTTTTGCTCTGATTTCATCAAGGTCTTCAGGAGTGCAGAAACAAGGATAAGCCTTGCCTTCTTCCATAAGTTTCTTTGCAAAAGCACGATATATTGCTCTACGGTGACTTTGTGTATAAGGACCGTAATCGCCTTTTTCTGTACCGAAACCTACAACACCCTCGTCAGGAGCAACACCAAAAGCTTCAAGGCCTGTTACAATACCTGTAACACCGTCTTCGACCTCACGCTTTTTGTCAGTATCTTCAATACGGAGCATAAATACGCCGTCGGTGGTTTGTGCAGTAAGTTTTGATGCAAAACCTGCGTAAAGTCCGCCGAAATGGAGATAACCTGTGGGGCTTGGAGCAAATCTTGTTACTCTTGCACCTTCAGGCAAATTTCTTGCAGGATAAAGTTCTTCATAATATTCTGTGGACTTGTCCACATCTGAAAATATAAGTTCAGCAATTTTTTTGCAGTCTGTCATGTGTTTAACCTCTTATTCAGGGAGAATTGCGTTTGTTGTTATATATTTAACACCGCGTTCGAGCATTGTATTAAGCAATTCAGGTGTATCAACTGTCCAACAAGCTGCTGTAAGTTGATTATTATGAATATTCTGGATGGCGTCAAGGTCTTTGAGTGCTCTTTTTGCTTCAAAAGCTACACCGAAACCGTTTTCAATACACTCATGAATCTTTTCTTCTTTAAGTCCGTGCACAAGCAACCACAATTCCATATCTGGTGAAAGACGCTTGAACTCGCGAAGAATTGGTGCATGGAACGAAATAAGAATAACATCTTCTTCAATATCATAAGCACGGATGATTTCAAGAAGACTCTTAACCTTGTCAACTCGTTTGTCCTTAACCTCAATCATAGGTTTGATGTTTGCTTCTTTACAGATTTCAATGTACTCTTCAACAAGGCAAACACCGGAATCAGGATACTTATCAATGTTTGCACCATTTGTAAACTTAATCTTTTTAAGTTCATCATAAGACATGGTTTTAACATCGCCTTTTTCGTCAGCCATTGACTGAAGCATATAGTCATGAATGATTACCCATTTTCCGTCAGTTGTACAATGAACATCACACTCAAGAGCGTAATAGTTGTATTTTGCAGCTTCACGGAAAGCTTCGAGTGTGTTTTCGGGAACAATAGAAGAAAGACCTCTGTGTGCTGTGAAGTGAACATCGGACAAATCGTAGGTGGTTGCTGTTTTTACAGGGATAGTATCCTTAGCAAGTTTTTTTCCGTAACGAACCGATACATATGCTTTTCTTGCAGCAAAAGCAAGAGCGGAAGGAATGCCTAAACCGATACCGAGACCTATTAACTTCTTTTTATTGTTTTTCATTGTAAAATCATCCTTTATTATCGTTTGTGTACAATTCAATATATTATACTATATAATATAAAAAAAGTAAATGATATATTTGATTTTTGTTTCACACAGGCTCGCAAGTGATGATTTCTCTATCTCTATTGCCTTTTTGGACGACTTATGCTATAATCACACTATACTGGATTATTATGAGTTATTGTGCAAATTTTTAGAAAGGAATGATGAGCCGGATGGAAATATTTGAAGCAATTTACAGGCAGATACATTTTATCGGTATCCAGACATTGCGATATGGCAAACGTTTTTTCAGATGGCTTTTAGCATTGCTTCTCAAACCGGTTAAGGCGTTTGGTACGCTTATATTTACGATTTTTATTGTTATCGATAAACATGCACTTAAGACTTTCCATACACGAATCAAGGAACTAAAGTCTCTTGTTAAAGATACAAAATCCGTTGCAAGGAAAAATACAGAGAACAGCAATCGTAAAAAGAGCCTAAAATATATTTTAAGGTATTCGGGCGTTGCGTTACAACGTTATCGCAGTATTTTTGTGTATGTATTGAATTTCGCGTTGCCTGTTATTTCTTTAGTTGTTTTAATTAATGTTATTGCTTTTTGGTCTGATTCTGCATTTGCACTTGAAATAAACTATAATGACGAGGTTATAGGATATGTGCAGGAAGAAGCTGTTTATAAAGAAGCAAGACAGTTAGCTTATGAGCGATTAGATATAAACACAGCAACAGTAGGGCTTCCTCAGGAAGACGGAAAAAACTCTCAACTTATCGGTGAGGCACAGTATAGCATAAAAAGAGTTAAACGCGGACAGATTAATGACGCTTCCGAGATTTGTGATAATCTCATAGAGAAATCTGATAATAAAATTACAAATGCCTGTGGTGTATACATTGATGATAATTTCATTTGTGCGGTAAAGAATGAAACAGATGCGCTTACTGTTTTTGATTCAATTTTAGCAGAGCACGAAACAGGAGAAGAAAACGCAGTTGTAAGTTTTGTGGAAAATATTGACTATGTTCAGGGTCTTTACCTTGACAGCGATAAGATAATAAAAGATGCTGATTTTCTACAAGATAAACTCAATTCAAATACAACTGAAGATAAATATTACACGGTACAAGAGGGCGATTCTGTTTCTTTAATTGCAGATAAGGCTAAGGTGACGGCTTCACAACTTTTCAGACTTAATCCGGAATTGACTGAAAGCCTTCAAATCGGGCAGAAAATCCTTTTGGAAAAGGCTGTTAAATTTATAAGTGTTCAGACGACAAAAACAGAGTATACAGAAATAGAAATACCATATGATACAGTAACTGTTAATACAGGAAGCCTGTATGTGGGTGACAAGAAGACAGTTACAAAGGGACAAAATGGTATTGAGCAAATTGCAGAGCTTGTAACATATATTGATGGCGTCAAGGTGTCGTCAAAAGAAATTTCACGAACAACTTTAAAAGAAGCAGTAACTGAAAAAATTCAAGTAGGAACAAAGAAAAATCCATATTCTTCAGGAACGTCAAGTTCCTCAAAAGGAAAACTTGGATGGCCGACAATTGGCGCATATTCTATTTCTTCGCCATATGGAGGTCGTGCTTTTGGTGACGGATGGCATGGTGGTGTCGATATTGTCCGTCCCGGTGGTAGTTCGGGTTGTACGGTTGTTGCTGCAGAAGCGGGTGTGGTAACATTTGCCGGATGGTATGGTTCAGGTGGATATACGGTAATAATTGACCATGGTGGTGGCCTTTCAACGATGTATTGTCATATGCAGAACTCGTTGCGAGTTTATTCAGGGCAGAGAGTTTCACGAGGTCAGGCAATAGGAAAAATAGGTGCAACAGGTTATGTTACAGGTCCTCATCTTCATTTTGAAGTTAAGGTGAACGGAAGAAACGTTAACCCATCCGCATATTTGAAGCGTTAAAGGACGGTTAGAATGGAAAAATTTATAATTGCTGGATTTAAAACGAAATATCATGTTCGTGGTGACCATTTGCGCGAAAATTCAAATAAATACAGAGCAGAATTTGATGATTCGGAAACGGATATTTTAATTGATATTCCGGAAGAATATTTACAACGGCAAACTCAAGAAATGCCACAACTATCATATGAGGAGCATGAATATGTCTGGACGGGAATGGCTTTTAACCGAGAATTGTTGGACCATAACGGACTGATGTTGCATTCTTCATGTGTTGAGAAAGACGGATTTGCATATCTGTTTTCTGCAAACAGCGGAACAGGCAAATCTACACATACACATTTGTGGCTTAAAAACTTATCCGGAACAAGAATTATCAATGATGATAAGCCTTCACTTGTTTTAGAAAACGATGTGTGGTACGCATATGGTACACCGTTTTCAGGAAAGACAAAAGAGAGTGAAAATGTGAAAGTTCCTGTAAGGGCTATCACGTTTATTAAAAGAAGTAATGTTAACAGCGTGAAAAAAATATCTGTAAACGATGCGGTTAAACTTCTGTTTGAACAGACAATAAAACCGCAAGACAAAAATCGAGCTATAAAACTTCTTGAGAACGTTGATAAACTTCTTCGGAAAATCCCGGTTTTTGTGTTAGAGTGTAATATGGATGATGAAGCAGCGATTGTTTCCTATGAAGGTATAGAAAGGTTGATAAAAGATGAAGATTAAAGATGGATTCATATTAAAAGACGTAGCAGGAAGTAAGGTTGTTCTTGCTACTGGAGAGCAAACAAAAAATTTCAAAGGTATTATCACTTTTAATGAAGTGGGAGCAGAAATTTTTGATTTGCTTGACGGTACAAATTCTGTTGATGAAATAGTTAATATAATTGCCGAAAGATATGATGTTTCTGTTGAAACAGTTAAGGCTGACGTTGTAAACCTTATTGAAAAAATGAAGAGCCAGGGTCTTATTGAAGAATAAAAGAGGAAAAAACTGATGA
This sequence comes from Candidatus Fimenecus sp., assembly GCA_045534995.1. Lineage (GTDB taxonomy): Bacteria > Bacillota > Clostridia > Oscillospirales > Acutalibacteraceae > Fimenecus. The sequence continues at coordinate 7,782 of JAZSKT010000160.1, read as the reverse complement.
AAGATGCGTCCGTTTTAAAATGGATATACATAAATTGTGGAAAACGCAACAAAGAAATCACAATACTTGTTCTGCTTAATGCTGCAGCTGCTTTTTGTGTTACATTGTTTGCTGTGTTATCCAAATCTGTTATGGATAGTGCACAAAAAGGTGAAAAGGAAGAGTTATTAAAAAATGTAATTTTTCTTTTAATTATCATATTTTCACAAATAGTTATCAGAATCATATCTTCTTTTATACAGGCTATTAGTGAGGGTAAGGCAGAAATTCATTTGAAATCAATGGTCTTTTCCGAATTGGTTAACGGTGAATATGCAGAGTCCGTAGAGCGACATAGCGGTGACCTTATGACGAGACTGACTGCAGATGTGTCGATTGTTTCTAAAACCTATGTTGACCTGTTGCCTAACAGTGTTACATATCTGGTCAGAATGCTGTCTGCAACGATTGCTCTTTACAGTATGGACAAAAGATTTGCAGGAATAATCATTTTTGGCGGTGTAACTTTACTTGCTATTGTAGGTATCTCAAGAAGGCATCTAAAAAATCTTCATCGTCTTGTACAGGAAAAAGATGCAAAAGTCCGCGCATTTATGCAGGAAATGCTGGAAAATCTATTTGCTGTAAAGGTTTTTGGTATAGAAGAGAAAATAATTAAAATCTCGTTAAAACAACAAAAAGATTTTTATCGACAGAACGTCAAAAAGAAAAGTTTCTCTATAATAGCCGGTTTTGGGTTCTCTATTGCATTTGCAGTAGGTTTTTTAATTGCAACTGCATATGGGTCATACGGAATTTTAAAGGGAACAATGACTTTTGGTACGGTTGTTGCAATTATTCAGCTTGTAAATCAGATTCAATCTCCTGCGGTGGGAATCACACACGTTATTCCGTCTTTTTTTGGAATGGTGTCTTCTGCACAAAGGCTTATTGAAATAACTGACTCAAAAAAAGAAGAGATTGAAGTTACTGATGTGACTTATGAAGAATTTAAAGGGATTCGTGTAGAGAATGCGACTTTTGGATATAACGAAGAAAGTATTATTAGGGAAGCAGGATTTTCTATAAAAAAAGGAGAGTTTGTGGGAATAAAAGGACCGTCGGGTTCGGGAAAAACCACAATCTTTAAACTTATTTCAGGTCTTTATCCTCTTAATAGCGGAAAAGCAGTTATTGAAACAACGGGCGGGGAGATGGATTGCAGGAAAGTTAAAAACCTTTTTTCTTTTGTTCCACAGGATAATATGTTGTTTAGTGGTACTGTAAGAGAAAATATAACCATTTTACAACCGGATGCCACAGATGATGAAATCAGAAAAGCACTGGAAAATTCAGCGGCAGAATTTGCTTACGATTTAGACGGTGGACTTGATTTTGTTCTTGGAGAATCTGGTGCAGGCGTGTCACAGGGACAAGCACAAAGACTTGCTATTGCAAGAGCACTTCTCGGGAAAGGAAAAGTTTTGTTGATGGATGAATCAACAAGCGCTCTTGATAGCGAAACAGAAGAAAAAATTATAAACAATCTTAAAAGAAACAAAGAAATAACTGTTTTGTTTATTACTCATAGAGAAAGGGCTTTTGAAGACTGCGACAAAACCATAACAATATCCGGTGGTAGAGTCGTGGAAAAATGAAATACTATAAAACAGTTATAACAAAGTAAAACCATAGCCAGGAGGAAGCAAAGATGAACCACAACATAAAAGGGTCTCGAAACAGCGAAGATATTGATTTCCAGACGATAGCGCAATATATAGTTCGTGTTGCGCGAAAATGGTGGGTTGTTGCAATATGTTCTGTTTTATGTGCGAGTATCGGCTTTGTTATAGCGAAGGTAACATATGTTCCGTCATATACAAGTACAATGAAGTTTGTTATTGATAATAAAAGTGAGGCTACTTCGCCAGACGGACAAAGCTCATCGGATATTGCAGCGGGAATTTATTTAGCAAGGAACTATGTATACCTTATGACCGAGACGAATGGCCTTATGGATTTAATCGCAAAAGATTGCGGGTATACTGTTGATGGACCAGTTTTAACCGGAGCAGATATTAAAAAAATGGTGTCATCAAAACTCGTTGAAAATACAGCTATTATTGATATTGGAATTACAAGTCCTAACCCGGAGGTTTCTTATGCAGTTGCTTTGAGTTATGTTGATAATTACAGCAAAATAACAGATAAAGCATATCAGAGTACACGAGCTATTTTGATTGACGAGCCGGTCAAGGCAATTGAACCAAATGAAGATAACACTCCATTGATATATACAATATTAGGCTTCTGTCTTGGGGCAGGTTTAGCAATTTTTGCAATTTGCTTTATAATATTCTTAAAGGATACTGTTAAGCTTCCTGAAGATATAACAAATAAATTGGGACAAAAGATAATTGGTTCAATTGTGCGCCTTAAAAATCCTGGTGACGAAAGCACACATCTTATTACAGATAAAAAGACAGGATTTATGTTTATAGAGTCCTTTAAGATTATCAGAACAAAAATTGAAAATATGTCTAAACGTTATGGTTATAAAGCTTTTGTTGTAACATCCGCTTTGGCAAATGAAGGCAAGACGACAATAGCTATAAATATGGCTCTTGCTCTTGCAAAGACCGGGAAATCGGTTCTTTTAATTGATGCGGACCTTCGTAAACCATCAGTTTATAAGGGTATTGGAATTTCAGCGGCAGATGACCTTGGTCTTCCCGGCGTTTTACAGGGTAAAAAGACGCTGAATGATTCAATTAAGTATTTTGAAAAATACAACCTGTTTTTGCTCGTTACAAGTCAGAGTATAGTTGAGCCGGCGGAACTTTTGTCATCAGATGAAATGGATGCGGTTATGGAGGTCATAAAGAACGAATTTGATTATGTCATTATTGATACTCCTCCGGCAAGTCTTGTTGCTGACGCAAGTGTTTTTGCACAGTACGCAGATGCGAATGTTATGGTTGTTCGTAGAGACCATGCTTCAATGCGCAGAATCAGAAGAACAATTGATGATATGACTGCCACAGGTAAAGAAGTTGTAGGTTGTATCTATAATGACGCTGAAAAGAATCCGGATAGTGGTATTGTAAGACGACTCCGAAGCAGTAAACTCGGTTATGGTGATGGTTACGGTTATGGCTACGGATATGAGTACAGTGATAAATAGTCAGATAATTCAACGAAATAAGTAAATATTAAAATTTGCTCACAGATATTGTTTAAACATGTCTGGGAGCAAAATTTATGTGAGATAAGGATATAGTGATGGCAGAAACAAAATTTATTCCACCAAAGGAAAATAAAATGGGGACAATGCCTGTAGGCAGACTCTTGGCATCCATGGCAACACCTATGATGATATCAATGCTTGTTCAGGCGTTTTATAATGTTGTTGACAGCGTTTTTGTGTCGCAGTTAGGTGAAAACGCTCTCAATGCAGTTTCTCTTGCGTTCCCGTTGCAACAGCTTATGATTGCAGTTTGCGGAGGTACTGCAGTAGGTATGAATGCTATGCTTTCGCGTTCTTTGGGTGCAAAACAGTTTGATAAAGCGAACAGAATTGCAAATTCAGGTGTTTTCTTGTTTTTATGTAGTTCCGTCGTATTTACATTGATAGGCATCTTTCTTTCAAGATTGTTTTTCTTGGCACAGACAAATGTCGAGCAGATTGTAGATTACGGAACGGATTACGCATCAGTTTGTCTTGGCTGTTCAATCGGTATTTGTAGTCAGTTCTGTTTTGAAAAACTTTTGCAGTCAACAGGCAGAACAACACTTTCCATGATTGCACAGATGATTGGTGCAGTAATAAATATAATTCTTGACCCAATTCTCATTTTTGGCCTTTTAGGTATACCTCGTCTTGAGGTGATGGGTGCAGCCATAGCAACCGTATCGGGACAGATTGTTGCAGCAATCGTTGCAGTTATTTTCAATGTTAAATTTAACAAGGATATTCATATTAGCCTCAAACTCATAAGATGGAACAAGGAAGTTATAAAAGAAATCTACAAAATTGGTTTGCCGTCAATTATAATGCAGTCAATCGGTTCTGTTATGACTTTTACGATGAATAAAATTCTTATTGCGTTTACAACAACTGCAACGGCAGTGTTCGGTAGCTATTTCAAACTTCAAAGTTTCATTTTTATGCCGATTTTTGGATTGAACAACGGTATGGTACCGATTATTGCATATAACTATGGCGCAAGAAGATATGACCGTGTAAAGAAAACGATAACTCTTTCAATCATTACAGCTATTTCAATTATGTTTGTAGGACTGTTGGCGTTTGAATTGATTCCACACGTTCTGTTGTCATTCTTTAATGCTTCTGAAGAAATGTTGAATATTGGTGTACGTGCGTTGAGAACAATAGGCTTACATTTTTTACTTGCGGGTTTTTGTATTATTGCAGGTTCAGTATGTCAGGCAATCGGCAAGCCTGTTTACAGCCTTATCGTCTCTGTTTGCCGTCAGTTAGTGGTGCTTTTACCTGTAGCTTGGTTGTTGGCACAGACAGGCAGACTTGAACTTGTTTGGTTTGCATTCCCTATTGCAGAATGCGTATCACTTGTTTTGAGTTCAATTTTCCTCAGTAAGACTATGCGACGAGCAAAACAAAGAATGAATGAGTTAATTATATAAAAACAAAAGGTGGAGGAATCCACCTTTTTCTTTTACTTATTAACTACATTTTGGGGTTTACCGTTCAAATATGCTGAAATATTTTCCTTAAGAATGTTCATAAGTCTTTCTCTTGTTTCAAATCCTGCCCATGCGATATGAGGTGTTATAAAGCAGTTTTTCGCAGTAAGTAAAGGATTATCTGCTTTTGGAGGCTCGACTGTCAATACATCAAGTCCTGCACCACGGAGTTTGCCATTATTTAAAGCATCAGCTAAATCTTTATCATTTACAACAGGACCACGGCTTGTGTTTATAATTATTGCACCGTCTTTACATTTGTTAATAAAATCTTTGTTTACAAGTCCTGTAGTCTTTTCTGTCAATGGGCAATGGAAAGAAATTATATCACTTGTTTTTGCAAGTGTATCCATGTCCACCCAACGGAAATTTTTTCTGTGACTTTGGTCTGTTTCGTGACCTGAAACAGCGATTATATTCATTTTAAATGCTTCTGCAATATCAGCAACTGCCTGACCAATTTGACCAAAGCCCACGATTCCGAGAGTTTTGCCACACAATTCCGTAAGTGGAGTTTTCCAATAACAAAAATCGGGACAGGAAGACCATTCACCGTTTTTAACACTTTCACTATGTACTCCAACGGCGTTTGTGATTTCGAGAATCAGTGAAAATGTAAGCTGTGCAACAGCATTTGTTGAGTACGCCGGAATATTAGAAACAGGCACTCCGATTTTTTTTGCATATTCCCAATCAACAATGTTATATCCGGTTGAAAGAAGGGCAATATATTTAAGATTGGGAAGTTTTGAAAGAGTTTCTTTTGTTAATGGAGTTTTGTTTGTGAGAATGATGTCTGCACCAGCACATCTTTCGAGAATTTTGTCCTGAGGAGTGCGATGATGAATTTGGCAATCTCCTAAAGCTTCAAGCCATTCCCACGAGAGGTCACCCGGATTTAAAGCGTATGAATCAAGAACAACTATTTTCAAAAAATCACAACCTTTAATTAACATCTTATAGTACATATTATTCTAACATATTTTAATATAATATAACAATAAAAACATTGACCTTTTTTAAGAAATATTATAAAATTACAATGTATGGAAATTTTCTGAATGGGGAACTTTTAATGGAAAAGAGAAATCTTAACAGAAAAAGTGTATTAAATCTCACATCAATAGGTCTTTTTGTAGCTGCAGCAGTGATTGCAGTTATTACCATAGTAATGAGCACTAAAGTCGCAGAGGGTGGTTGGGCAGAATTTCTGCACACCCTTGATAGGTTACAGGATTTTATTATATCTCTCGAAAATAAATATCTCATTGTAATTGCAATTTTATGTGTTTATGTATTGAGAGGATTTCTGCCGATACCAGTTCCGTTCATACTGATGATGACAGGTGTTATGTTCAGACCTGTCAATGCTATTATTATCAACACAGTAGGAACAACAATTGTTCTTTTAATAACATACTATTGGGGAAAAGTTACCAATGGTGGAGTAGCAATTAAAAAACTTGAAAAATATGATAATGTTCGCAAAATGATGGGCCGTCACGGAAAAGCAAAATTAGGAGTTCTTATAGCATTGCGACTTATTCCGTCAGTACCAATGAATATGGTCAGCAAGGCTTATGGAGGAATGAAATTTCCCTTGGATGGATTTATAGTTGCTTCGCTTTTAGGTTTTTTCCCAAAAATCTGGACATATTCCGTGATGGGTGGAAATATCGCTCAACCATTTACATGGAAGTTTATGGGACCAATTATATTCTTGTTAATTTTATCGGGTGTTGCAACCCTGATTGTCAATTTTGCATTAGAGGAAAGAAAAGGAGATAATAAAAATGTCAAAGATTCAGATGCTTAAAGATGCAATTATGAATGGCGAGTATGATGCTCGTTTCAAGAGAGTTTATGTTACTGAAGAGGCTGTTAAGGCACAACACGAAAGATATGTAAGCCTTGCAAATGATTTTGCAGAAATTTTCAGCGAGGACAGAGAAGCAAGACTCTTTTCAGCACCGGGAAGAACAGAGGTCGGTGGAAATCATACTGACCACAATCATGGTCGTGTTCTGGCAGCTGGTATTAACCTTGATGCTATTGCTGTTGCATCAAAAAATGACGAAAATGTTGTTCGCGTAAAATCTCGCGGATATAAAATGGATGTTTGCGACATTACTGACCTTGAAATCAAAGAGGACGAAAAAGGTCATTCTCCTGCCCTGGTAAGAGGTATGTGCGCAGGTTTCTTAAAATTTGGCTATAAAATCGGTGGATTTGACGCTGTTACAATGTCAAGTGTCCTTTCAGGCTCAGGACTTTCTTCTTCTGCAGCATATGAGGTGCTTGTTGGCACAATGCTTAACTACCTCTATAACGATGGTCAGGTTGATGCAATTACTATTGCGAAAATCGCACAGTATGCAGAAAATGTTTATTTTGACAAGCCTTGCGGACTTATGGACCAGATGGCTTGTTCGGTAGGCGGTTTCGTAACAATCGACTTCAACAATCCTCAAGAACCAATCGTTAACGAAGTTAAGTTTGATTTTGCATCATCAGGTCATTCACTTTGCATCGTTGACACAAAAGGCAGTCACTCTGATTTGACAGACGATTATGCTGCAATCCGTAGTGAAATGGAAAATGTTGCAGGAATATTTGGTAAAAATGTTCTTCGTGAGGTTGACGAGGAAGAATTCAAGAAGAACATTCCTGCAGTTCGTGAAAAGGTTGGCGACAGAGCAGTTCTTCGTGCAATGCATTTCTTTGCAGATAATGCAAGAGTATTAAAAGAAGTTGATGCTCTTAAAAACGGCGATTTTGAAGCATTTAAGTCATACATACTTGAAAGTGGAGATTCTTCATATAAGTATAATCAGAATGTATTTTCAGTTAAAAAGCCTCTTGAACAGCCTGTTTCATTAGCACTCGCAATTAGCGAGAGCATCCTCAAGGGAAAAGGTGCTTGGCGTGTTCATGGTGGTGGATTTGCAGGTACAATTCAGGCTTTTGTTCCAAATGACATCCTTGCAGACTATAAAAATGCAATGGAAAGGGTGGTTTGTAACGTCTGTTGTTATGTTTTGATTATTCGTCCAGTTGGTGGCGTTGAAATATAAAAAT
>JAZSKT010000083.1:0-5673 GCA_045534995.1 Candidatus Fimenecus sp. | reverse complement strand
GTATCGCCTTCAATATCAAGCTCACGGACAGTACCGATAATGCCTTCAAACGCACCATCGATAATTGTAACCATATCGCCAACCTCATAGTCGATTTTAACGACTTTCTTTTCAACACCCATTGCATAAACTTCAGCCTCTGTAAGAGGAATTGGTTTACTTTCCGGGCCAACGAAACCTGTTACACCACGAGTATTGCGGATTACATACCAAGTATCGTCTGTCATTTCAAGGTCACCTGTTTCATCATCTTCAAAAACTGCAACCTTAACCATTACATAACCAGGGAAGATTTTTCTCTCCACTTCTTTTTTCACGATAATTTTCTCGCCTGTTTCTTTGTCCTTTGCTTCTTTGTTTTCAACAACAATTTCAGTAGGAACTTTAACTTCGAGAATTAAATCATGCATTTTACGGTTATCAACAATTTTTTCAATATTTGTTGCCACCTTGTTTTCGTAACCTGAATAGGTATGAACGACATACCATTTGGAGATTTCTGCCATAACTTAAAATCCCCTTTCAATTACTTCATCAAAAACAAGCTGAGCATCTGTGCAGTCTTAGTTGTTGTTTCAGCTACATCCTGCTTATTTGCAAGACCTACAAGACCATCAATGATTGAAGAAAGACCTGTGTCAAATCCAAAAATAATAAGTCCGAAAACTAAAACAACTACCATAACAACGATTGAATGATTGAGAACTGTTTTTCCTGAAGGCCATGTAACCTTTTTCCACTCGCCTTTGAAATCCTTGAAGAACTTCTTAACCTTTGCTCCAATACCCTTTAAAGGATTGTCCTTTTTCTTAGCAGAAGCTTCTTTCTTGTCCTTCTTGGTTACCTCAGCAGTGGTCTTTTCTTTTTTATCAGACATTTCACTTACCTCCGGATTACTTTGTTTCCCTATGGAGAGTGTGTTTCTTGCAGAATCTGCAATACTTGTTCATCTCAATTCTGTCGGGAGTGTTCTTCTTGTTTTTCTTTGTGTTGTAATTGCGCTGTTTGCACTCTGTGCATGCTAATGTGATTTTTACTCTCATTTTTTCGGCACCTCCGTTAATACTTCGTCTGAAAAATCAGCAGACGAATAAGCCTTCCTCTAATGAAAAATAGGCACAAAAAATAAGCCTCTTTCCCGAGGTACTTGGTATTGTATCACAGGAGTCAAGGCTTGTCAATAGATTTTTTGTATTTTTATGGCTATTTTTTATTTGTTTTCCGCTCTGCGGTTCATCATCATTTCCACGATTTTGATATCGTCGGGATATGTAACCTTATAATTATCGTTATAATCGAAATAACGGTATTCAGTTGCGGAAAGCGGAAGTTGATGAGCAGGATGACAAAGTTCAGAATCCTTGTCAAAATGCTTATAAAGAAGTGGGAAACGATAAGCATCTGGTGCCTGAATAAGATAGAAATCCTCACGGTTTGCAATTCTGTCCTTATACGAACCCAAAGCATCCGTGATTTTATATGCTGTATTTACATAATCATACTCGTCAAGGAGTCTCATAAACTCGTCAATAAGTTCAGGAGTTATCATCGGACAAGCAGCATTGTTTTCAATAATCTTCTCGCAATCAGGAAAAGTCTTATTGATATAGTCAAGTGCATTCTTGAATGATTCATTTCTTGTGCTTCCACCCTGAACGAGTGTTACTCCATAATCCTTTGCAAGGCGACCACTCTGCATTTCATTGGCATCTACAACAACAATAAAATCATCAATTGTTTTTGCCTGACGAAAAGCATCAATTGAATACCAAATCATTTCCTTGTCAAAAATTTTGCAATATTGCTTTGGTTTATCAGCACCAAATCGTGAACCGATACCACCGGCAAGAATAATCCCTATAGATGACATATTGTTTTACCCTTTCACTTATTTGTAAACCACGCAATTTCTTGGTTTAACATTATTAAGCCAATCCTCAAGTGTGTCGCATACCATCTTTGTTCCGCAAACCTGAACATCATATGATGAACCTGCAATATGAGGAGTAATAATCAGATTTTTTGCATCCAACAACGGACAATCTGATGCAATAGGTTCTTTTAAAGTTACATCAATGGCTGCACCTGCAAGATGATGAGAATTAAGTGCTTCAATCAAATCTTCTTCCACAACCAATTCGCCACGGGCAGTATTGATAAAATATGAACCCTTTTTCATTTTTGCAAAGGTGTCCTTATTGAACATATTTTTCGTCTGTGGTGAAACAATACAATGAAGACTCACAATATCGGCACGACTGAGGAATTCATCAAAACCGACAAGTTCAACATCTTCAGGAACTTTTTCAGGGTCTATGTACGGGTCATATGCAATAACTTTCATACCGAAAGCCCCTGCTTTTTTCGCAACAAGCTGACCTGCACAACCGCAACCTACAAGTCCAAGTGTCATATAATTGATACTTTTTCCTCTAAAACGGATAAATGGAGAATTATTATCAAGTCCCCAAACCGTATCTCTATACTCATCAGGTTTTGATTTAACATCAGTTGTAATAACACGATTGAAAATAAGATTATTTGTCAATGTGATGTTTCTCGTTAAATCAAGAATGTAACCAATTGTAAGGTCAGAAACGGCATTTGCATTTCTGCCACCGTTGTTGCAGATGATAATACCCTTTTCCATAGCGGCTTCAAGGTCGATTACAGATTTAACACCACCGCGACAACAGATAATAATTTTGAGATTCTTTGCATTATCAAGAACTTCTCTGTCTATTGTATCATATTCGCAGATAAGAATATCATAATCTGCAACTTTTTCAATCAACTCTTTATGTGGCATAACTTCGTGGTCAATGCAATAACCGTCAAAATCAAATTCAATTTTATCATTGAATCTGTTCAACATAGGGTTAATCATTTCTGCAGTAACAAGTGCACGATATTTCATAATTATACCTCTTTTTCATATAACTCGCCGTGAACATTCACTTCTCTGAATTCAGGCTTTGTTCTTGTTTCAAAAACATATTCACCAAGGTCGATACGCGCAAAATTATGTGGGGCTGCTCTCTTTGTAAGTGGTGGTTCAGGCAAATATCCGGGACCATAGTCAAATGTAAGATAATTTGTGTAATCCACAGGAATCGGAGCCTGGAATCCGCCGTCAAAGTCAACTCTCTGTACATCCTCAAGTCCCTGCATAAGAAATGGACCTTTTTTCTGTAATTTTCCTGTACTGTCAATAACATATTTTGCGTTTTTCTTATGCTTATAAAATGTTAAAACAAATTCAAATATTTTATGCCATGCATTAAGCGGAATAATCCTGATAAACGGAAGAAGAAGCATTTCTTTTCTAAAATTAGGGTTTCTTCTTGGTCTGTTATACCATCTTACCTCAATAATCTTTGAAAGCATATGAACAGTATAACTATGAAGCTTTCCAAGAAGCTTATTGTTACTTGTCTGGTCATATACAAGCACATCTATAAACAACCCATCCGGATATTCATGAACTGATGAGTATCTTGTTGAGAAATATGTACCGTTAAGACGGATTTTATCAACAATATAATGGCTTCCGCTCTTGTTCCAGAAACTTGAATAATTATAAATATCCTTATTCTGCTGGAGTGCTGCTTTACGGAACTTATCAAAATCCTTACGAAGCATACCTATATCAAGGTCATCATCCCAAGGAATACTGTGACCATAACGAACTGCGCCAAGCATTGTACCTCCACAAAGGAAATACTTAATGCCATTTGCATTACAAATATCATCAATATCCTTAAGCATCATAAGTTCAAGGTCCTTAATACGAGTAAGCTTACCTGAATAAATAGCAATATTATTCTTGTTATTGTCCTTCTCGCCTGTTAAATTGCACACAGTTCTGTACAAGGCATCTGACAAAGAAAGGTGTTTTGTTTTTTTCCAACCTGCCTGGAAAAATTTCAAAGTATTAAGACAACGATACTCACATTTATCGACAGTGGCAGATTGAACAGTTAAAGAAAGCTGTTCCTTGAAGTTGTTTCTAATTGTATTTTTAATGTTGGCAATCGTAGTAAGGTGCGAACAGAAATTGTAAACCTGCCCTTTGCGTCCGCAATAAAGAGTCTGAATAGCAAAACAGATGGCATCTCTAATATATGAACATGAGATAACGTTTTCATAGTCATCTGTTGTTATATTCATTATGCCACTTTCAAATGCTTCTGTAATACATTTTTCAATATCAAATGTACGAATTTGATTGGAATCAGGTCCAAAAAGATTATCAATACGAATAAGATTAAGATTTTCATATCCCTCATTTACGATTTTACGACAGAGAGATTCAATCTCAACATAATATTTCTGTGCATCTGTAGGATTATCAAGACACTTTTCCATATAATAGCCAAATTCACGCTCTGAAAGGCTATTGATTTCCTCATCAGGAATTGCAGGGTATTCAGGAAGAATAACCATAACCGTACACTTGTTATCCTTACCTTTTGATGCATATTCTGCTACCATACGAATGGCATCAAACCACGCATCTTTTGTTTCCGTTTTTTCACAATCAATACAAAGTGTAAATGAACACTTATTCACAATCGGTGCAGTATCTATGCTCTCCACATGAGCCAATTCGCTACCGTCGTAATCAAAGTCATTGTACTTTTCAATCCCATCATACACGGAATATCCCTTAACAGAAGAAAAGAAACCTTTCTTCTTTATGGATTCCATAGCAGGAAACATCAATTTACCCAAAGGGTTTGAATCACTTACGACAACAGCATGTTCATAAAGAAATCTGCCTTTTTTACTGATACCGACAAATTTTGGCGGATGCATATACATGTTTGTTAAGTCTTTATAAAACCCGGTAATTTCTGATAATTCATCCTCAAGAATCAATCTATCCATATTTAAAATCCTCCAGTCCCCTATTTCACTTCCAACTTACCGAAATGTGACGGCACTCGTTGTTCTTCAGGTGGATACTCCATATAATTTCCATATATCTGTGTACTGTATTCTTCCGCTTTTTCAGGAATGGGCATCACAGTATCTTCAAAAGGAACATATCTGGCAGTGCCAAAAAACAAAGCAGGTACTTTTTCTTTTTCACCATTAACGCCGTATATGTTACTAACATATTCTGTCTGACAATCTTTCCATTTTGTCAGTCCTTTATATGCAATTTTTTGAAAGAAGTTCAACAGAAAATCAGGGAAAAACTTGCAAATTATGTATGTAAGGATTTTTTTGAACTTACCTCTGTTTTTAGCAGGTCTTCGTAAGATACATACATGATAAACCATTGAACAAAGTTTCTGGTACTTTTCCATTATTTTTGAATCCGGAATATTATCTATCGCAAAAACATCAATTCGTGGTGAATCTTCCACAGTTCCGCCATTCAGCATATACACATGTCCTAATGGTGCATCAGGAATAATATGTTTTTCAACAGGAGCGTATAAAATTTCGCCGTCCATACCAGCGAGAGCTTTTTCAGCTCTGTCAAAATCGCGTCGCATAACCGCAATATCTATGTCATCATCCCAAGGTATAAATCCCTTATGTCTTAAAGCTCCAAGACAACTTCCGCCAATAAGGTAAAACTGTACACCTTCTTTTTCAAGACGATTTGATATTTCTTTTAACATTTTCAGTTCTTCCAACTGAAGGCGTCTTAATGCATCT
>JAZSKT010000081.1:0-5139 GCA_045534995.1 Candidatus Fimenecus sp. | reverse complement strand
CCAAATGCAGGACTTCCTGTCAGCATAAACGGAAAGACAACATATAATGTGTCACCTGAAGAATTTGCACAGAAACAGTTGTCAATTCTTCACAATGGTGCTTGTGCTTTGGGTGGTTGTTGTGGTACAACTCCCGAGCATATAAAGGCAATGATTGACCTTTGTAAAAACGAAAAAATATCAGAGATTACAAAGAAAAACTATACAGCAGTTTCTTCATATTCAAAGACGGTTATGTTTACGGAGAAGCCTGTAATCATAGGTGAAAGAATAAATCCAACAGGCAAAAAACTCTTAAAAGAAGCACTTCGTAATAATGATATGGATTATATCTATCGTGAGGGTGTAAGTCAGGCAGATGCGGGCGCTAATATTCTTGATGTGAATGTGGGACTTCCCGAAATCGACGAACCACAAATGATGGTAAATGCAGTTAAGGGGCTTCAAAGTATTCTTGACACACCTTTACAAATTGACACATCTGATACGATTGCCATGGAAAAAGCACTTCGTATTTATAACGGCAAAGCAATGGTGAATTCCGTTAACGGAAAAGATGAGTCAATGAATTCTGTATTCCCGCTTGTGAAAAAATACGGTGGTGTCGTTGTCTGTCTTACGCTTGATGAAAATGGTATTCCCGAAACAGTTGAGGGCAGAATAGCAATTGCTGAAAAAATTATAAATAAGGCAGAAGAGTACGGAATCGGGAAGAAAGACCTTGTTTTTGACCCGCTTTGCATGACTGTCAGTACAAATAAGGACAATGCAAAAATCACACTTGAATGTGTCCGCAGACTTAAAAATGATTTAGGTGTTCATACAGTTTTAGGTGTTTCCAATGTGTCCTTTGGACTTCCTAATCGTGAACTTCTCAATTCATCATTTTTTACTCTTGCTATGCAAAATGGCTTGAGTTCAGGAATTATTAACCCAAAAAGTGAAATGATGATGAATGCATATTATTCATACTGTGCTTTAATGGGATACGATAACAATTTTGAAAACTACATCGGGAATGTAACTGAAACAAAAAATGAAGTAAAAACTGACAATGTCGACCTTAAAACAGCAGTTATAAAGGGCTTAAAAGAACAGGCAAAGCAGGAAACCCAGAAAGAACTTAAAACCAAAACACCGCTTGAAATCATTGACGGAATTTTAATTCCAGCACTTGATAAGGTAGGTAATGACTTTGAAAATAACAAAGTATTTTTACCCGGATTATTAATGAGTGCTGAAACAGCAGGTGCAAGTTTTGAAATCATCAAAAATAATTTGCTCAATAGCGGTTCTGAAACAGGCAAAAAGGGTAAAATAGTAATTGCTACTGTAAAAGGTGATATTCACGACATCGGTAAAAACATTGTGAAAGTTCTTCTCGAAAACTACGGTTACGATGTAATTGATTTAGGTAAAGATGTCCCACCACAGACAATTGTTGATGCTGTTAAAAAGCATAATGTAAAACTTGTGGGACTCTCTGCACTTATGACAACGACAGTACCTGCTATGGAAGAAACAATAAAACTGTTGAAAGAGCAGACAACAGATGTTTCCGTAATGGTTGGTGGTGCAGTGCTTACTCAGGAATATGCAGATATGCTTGGTGCAAACTATTACGGTAAGGATGCTATGTCATCTGTAAGAATTGCTGAAAAATTCTTCTCAAAATAGTGCTATTTGTATATTGTTATAATTGACAAAAAATAACAGTAGTAGTATCATATAAATGAATTCATAGTAATTTACTGTGAAATGAAAATTAAGACTCATTTTAACGAAAAGAGATGTATATATGAAGGTTTACGCAGATAATGCTGCAACAACAAAAATTTCAAAAGTTGCCCTTGATTCAATGATGCCTTGCTTCCAAGAAATTTACGGAAATCCGTCAAGTTTACATTCTGTGGGACAAGATGCTTTCCATGCAGTAAGGGATGCCAGAAATACAGTTGCCGAGTGTATAAATGCTGACCCAAATGATGTTTATTTTTCATCAGGCGGTAGCGAAAGTGACAACTGGGCAATTAAAGGCGCAGCATATTTAATGGCGAAAAAAGGTAAAAAGCATATTATCAGTTCAAAGTTTGAGCATCACGCAGTTCTTCATACTTTAAATGCTCTTGAAAAAGAGGGTTTTGAAATCACACTTCTTGATGTTTATGAAAACGGTGTTGTAAAAGTCCAGGATGTTAAGGATGCAATCCGTGAGGATACTGCACTTGTGACAATTATGTATGCAAACAACGAAATCGGCACAGTTCAGCCAATTCGTGAAATCGGTGCAGTTTGTCGTGAAAAAGGCGTACTTTTCCATACAGATGCTGTTCAGGCTGTTGGTCATATTCCTGTTGATGTGAAAGCAGATAACATTGATATGTTGTCACTTTCAGGTCACAAATTCCACGGGCCAAAAGGTGTTGGCGCACTCTACTGTAAAAAAGGTATAAGACTTCCAAACCTTATCGAAGGCGGTGCACAAGAAAGAAATCGTCGTGCAGGTACAGAAAATGTTCCTGCTATCGTTGGTATGGCGACAGCACTTAAAGATGCTTGTGACAATATGGAAGAAAACACAAAGAAACTTATCGCTATGAGAGAACAGCTCATAGAGGGAATTCTTAAAATTGACCGTAGCCGTATCAATGGTGACCGTGAACACAGACTTCCGGGAAATGTAAGTGCTTGTTTTGAGGGTGTTGAGGGCGAGTCACTTCTTCTTTACCTTGATTTAATGGGAATCAGCGCCTCTTCAGGTTCGGCTTGTACATCAGGCTCACTTGACCCAAGCCACGTATTGCTTTCAATCGGTCTTCCTCACGAAATTGCTCATGGTTCACTTCGTTTGAGCCTTTGTGAAGAAAATACATCTGAAGAAATGGATTATATTTTAGAAAAATTACCCCCAATAATCAACAGACTTCGTGATATGTCACCGTTGTGGGAAAAAATTGTGAAAGAAGGTAACAACTAATGGAATATTCAGAGAAAGTAATGGAACATTTTGTCAACCCTCATAATGTTGGCAAACTTGAAGATGCTGACGGAATCGGAGAAGTTGGCAACGCAAAATGTGGAGATATTATGAAAATGTATCTCAAAATTGAGAATAATATAATCGTTGATGTTAAGTTCAATACTTATGGTTGTGCTTCTGCTATTGCAACAAGTTCAATTGCAACAGATATGATTAAAGGTCAACCAATAGAAGATGCACTCAAACTTACAAATAAAGCAGTTGTTGAGGCTCTTGATGGTCTTCCTGCAGTAAAAATTCATTGTTCAGTTCTTGCTGAACAGGCAATCAAAGCAGCCGTTAAGGATTATTACGACAAAAACGGTATAGAATATGATGCAGAGATGTTTAAGTTTGAGGAACATCATCATTAATCCGTAGGGGTCGGCGTCCTCGACGACCCGTCTATCATTTACCAACGCATAAAAGGAGCGTTCAAAATGACAGTAAGAGAAATGCAGGACAAAATCCTGCAACTTAAAAAAGAAAAAGATATTTGTATTCTTGCTCACAGTTATGTTGCTCGTGAAATTATAGAAATTGCTGATTTCACAGGTGACAGCTTTCAGTTAAGTGTTTTGGCAGAAAAAGCACCACAGAAAACAGTTATTATGTGTGGAGTTCGCTTTATGGCAGAAACTGTTAAAATTCTTTCACCGGAAAAAACAGTAATTCTCGCTTCTCCAATTGCAGGTTGTCCAATGGCTGAGCAGATGGACAAAGACCTTATTTCACAAGTTAAAAAACAGTATCCCGATTATACTGTTGTTGCCTATATTAACACAACTTCAGACCTTAAAACTGTTTGTGATGTGTGTGTAACGTCATCATCAGCGGTTAAAATTGTTAAGAAAATAGATAATGATAAAATTCTCTTTATTCCCGATTGTAACCTTGGTGCATATGTGGCAGAACAGGTTCCTGAAAAGGAATTTAAGCTTTTACAGGGTGGATGTCCAGTTCATGCAAGAATGAGCAAAAAAGATGTTACAGAGGCAAAAAAACTTCATCCTGATGCACTTTTCCTTGTTCATCCTGAATGCAGACCTGAAGTTGTAGAAGAAGCTGATTATATAGGTTCAACATCAGGTATTGTAGAGTTTGCAAAGAAAAGTGATGCAAAGGAATTCATTATCGGTACAGAAATCAGTATTGCCGAGTCTTTACAGTATGAGTGTCCTGATAAGAAATTCTATCCGCTTTCAAAAGAACTTATTTGTCCTAATATGAAATCAACCACTCTTGTTGACCTTTATAACGCTGTAAACGGTGACGGTGGAGAAGAGATTATTATGGACGAGCAAACTATCAAAGATGCTAAAAAGTGCATTGATAAAATGCTTGAACTTGGGTGACAAAATGAAAAAAGCAGTTATTGCTATGAGTGGCGGAGTTGACAGCTCCGTCGCTGCTTTACTTATGAAAAATGAAGGCTATACTTGTGTCGGTGCTACAATGCAACTGTATTCTGAAGGGGATTGCAGTGATGCAAAAGCAGTTGCCGACAAGTTAGGTATGCCTTTTTATATTTTCCCACTTAAAGAAGAATTTAAAGCACAGGTCATTGATAAGTTCATTGAGTGCTATGAACAGGGAAAAACACCAAACCCTTGTGTTGAATGTAACCGTACTCTTAAATTCGGTGTTATGATGGATAAAATGCACGATTTAAATGGCGATTTTGTAGTAACAGGTCATTATGCTCGTGTTGTCTGTGAAAATGGAGAATATAAACTGAAAAAAGCAGTTGATGAAAGCAAAGACCAGAGTTATTTCCTTTATATGCTTACACAAGAGCAACTAAAGCACATTAAATTCCCATTAGGTGAATATACAAAACCTGAAATTCGTCAGATTGCTGAAGAAAATGACCTTATAACTGCACGAAAAAAGGATAGTCAGGATATTTGCTTTGTGCCTGACGGTGACTATGCGTCGTTTATAGAGAAAAAAGACGGTTTTGTTTCAATTGCGGGGGATTATCTCGATGTAAACGGCAACATTATAGGAAAGCATAAAGGAGTTATTAATTATACTCTAGGTCAAAGAAAGGGCTTGGGGATTGCGCTCGGAAAGCCACAGTTTGTTATTGATAAAAATGCTTTAAAAAACACCGTCAT
>JAZSKT010000123.1:0-2354 GCA_045534995.1 Candidatus Fimenecus sp. | reverse complement strand
GTTTTTATGACACATATCAATAAGATACATCAAATCGTCAGGTGTGCCGTAACGAGATGTGGCTGCAAAATATCCTGTTACCTGATAACCCCATGAGCCGTCAAAAGGATATTCGGTAAGTGGCATAAATTCAATGTGAGTATATCCCATTTCCTTAACATAAGGAATCAATTCCTCTGCCATTTTACGATATGAATAAAAGTTTCCGTCTTCATACTGTTTCCATGAGCCGAAATGCACCTCGTAAATGTTTACAGGCTTGTCGTACTGTGCTTTCTCACGCTTTGCCTTTTCCCATTTGTCGTCAGTCCATTTATATGAGCCTAATTCGTAATACTTTGTGGCATTGTCAGGACGAGTTTCCATATGGTAGCCGTAAGGGTCACTTTTCATAAGTTTTCTGCCGTCTTGTGTATAAATGCAGAACTTATATGAGTCATAAACTTTTACATTTTTCACATAAACTTCCCAAATACCACCTGCAGTAATTCGCTCTGCCCTGTTCACATCATCATTCCAGCCGTTGAAATCACCACTGACGCTGACAGCCACAGCATTAGGAGCCCAGGTTCTGAAAACTACCGTATCATCATCCACACGGTGAGCACCCATATACTCATAAGCACGGGCATTGTTTCCCTGATGGAAGAGATAGACAGGCACCTGAGCCTCATAATTGTTATTTTGAGATTCCGTCACTTTCTTCACCTCACAGTTATAATTATACACATATATTCTACCACTACAAAAAAATGATTTCAAGTGATTTTTGCACAAAATGTTCAATTTGTTAACAAATTTCATTACAAGCGTTTGTGCAGTTTGTTACAAAATTTGACAAAAGATACAACAAAATAAAAAGAAAAAGGTCATTCTGAGGAGCTGGCGACGAAGAATCTCTATTACTTTTATTGTAACCTTTGGGAGAGATTCTTCGCTTTGCTCAGAATGACACTGTTCAAATTTGTATATTTAATTTTCCTCAAAACTGCCTGTATAAAGCTGATAATACTTGCCTTTCTGCTCAATCAGGTCATCGTGGTCGCCACGCTCAATAATTCTGCCGTTTTCAAGAACCATAATGGCATTTGCATTTCGTACTGTTGAAAGTCTGTGGGCAATAACGAAAACTGTTCTGCCTTCCATAAGGGCGTCCATACCTTTTTCAATCAGCTTTTCAGTTCTTGTATCGATTGAACTTGTCGCCTCATCAAGGATAAGCACAGGTGGGTCTGCAACTGCTGCACGAGCAATTGACAACAACTGACGCTGACCTTGTGAAAGGTTTGAACCGTCACCAGTAAGCATTGTGTTGTAGCCGTCAGGCAAATTTTCAATAAACGAATGAGCATTTGCAATTTTTGCTGCTTCAACAATCTGTTCGTGTGTGGCATCAAGATTACCGTAACGAATATTGTCCTCAATTGTACCTGTAAACAAGTGCGTATCCTGAAGAACAATGCCCAATGAACGACGCAAATCGTCTTTTTTGATTTTCTTGATGTTTATACCGTCATAACGAATTTTACCATCCTGAATTTCATAGAAACGGTTAATAAGATTAGTAATTGTTGTTTTACCTGCACCTGTCGAGCCAACGAATGCAATTTTCTGTCCCGGTTTTGCATAGAGAGAAATATCGTGAAGAACTGTTTTTTCAGGCACATAACCAAATGTAACATCTTCAAAAACAATATCACCTGCAAGGCGTGTGTATGTGATACTACCGTCACCGTGAGTATGCTTCCAAGCCCAGATACCTGTATGCTTTTCAGTTTCTTCGATTTCGCCATTGTTGTTAAGCTTTGCATTTACAAGCATAACATAACCTTCGTCAAGTTCAGGTTTCTGGTCGATAATCTCAAAAATTCTTTCAGCACCTGCAAGAGCCATAAGTGCATTGTTAAACTGCTGTGTAATATTTGAAATTGGTTGAGTAAAACTTCTGATATACTGCAAGAATGCAACAATATCACCTGCTGTCATTGCTTTTCTGATTGCAAGAAGTCCGCCAACAGCAGCAGTCAACGCATAAGTGATATGTGCAAGGTTATTCATAATCGGGCCAAGCATACTTGCAAAAGTATGAGCACTTGTTGCTGCCTTACGAAGATTTTCGTTTATATCTCCAAAATGAGAAACAACCTCTCCCTCGTGATTAAACACTTTAACAACCTTTTGGCCTTCAATAATCTCCTCAATATATCCGTTAACCGTACCTAACTGTTCCTGCTGTTTTTTAAAGAAGAATGCACTCTTTTTACCGAGAGTTCTTGTGATGAACACCATAATAATTACCATTGCGATAACAATAAGTCGGAGGGCCAAGCGGGTCTTAGGAAGACAAACTGGTA
>JAZSKT010000166.1:0-5032 GCA_045534995.1 Candidatus Fimenecus sp. | reverse complement strand
TTATCTAAATTAATATTATATTCTAAATGTCACGACTCTGTCAATATTATTAAAATCAAAAATTACATGATTGTCAACGTATTTACCACAAAAAATTTCTTTTATAGAATTGCTTTGTTGTTCTCCGCATTCGAGAGCAATAAATCCGTTATGTTTTACCTTACTGCACCACCTATCGGCAAGGCATCTGTAAAAATCAAGTCCATCACTTCCACCATCAAGTGCTGAAAACGGTTCAAACAAAACTTCTTTTTGTAATTGAGCTATTTCATCAGAAATAATATATGGTGGGTTGGATAAGATTAAATCAGCCTCGGGGAAAAGAGATAAGTCAACAGTAAATAAATCGTCGTAAATAATTACAACATTTTCAAGTTCAAGGTCAACCTTATTCTTTAAAAGGTATTTTAATGCTTTTCTTTCTTTTTCAAGAAGAAATACTGTTGCATCTTTTCGATGTTTAGCAATTGTAAGACCGATACAGCCTGAACCTGAACACAAATCGTAAACAATAGGATTTTCTATATCCTTAAGTTTTTCTAAAGCAAAATCAACAAGCATTTCAGTTTCAGGTCTTGGAATCAACACACCTTCACCTACACTGAATGTCAAATCATAAAAATCCCATTTTCCAAGAATATATTGTAACGGTTCACCATTTTTTCTTCTGATTATTGCTTTCTGAATTTTTTTAAAATCAGAATCATCAAGATTTACATTATTAAGATAAATTTGTTCTTTAGAGCATCCTAAAATATCCTCAATTAAACAAAGTGATTCAAAATCACCACTATCAGTAAAACACAATTCTTTAGAGGAATAAGTAAAAATATCCTTTAATGTCATTTTATAATATCATCCTCAGGATTATCTGTTAAAACAGCTTTAATTGATTCAATAGCAACTTCAATAATGTCATCTGTTGGTTCAACAGTTGTTATTCTCTGCATTAAAAGTCCAGGATAAGACAGGATATTAACAATAAAATTATCATGCTTACCTGCATATTTAATAAATTCATATCCAAATCCCATAATTACAGGTAAAATGGTAATTTTAATAAGCATCCAGAGAATTTTATTTATGTTTGCAAGTTCAGGGAAAATAAGCACAAGACTAAATGATGCAGCCATACTTAAAATGAGCATAACAAACATAAAGGCTGTACCACATCTTGGATGAAATCTTGACATCTTTCTTACATTTTCAACAGTTAAGTCAAGACCGTTTTCATAGCAGAAAATCGTTTTATGCTCTGCACCATGATACATAAACACTCTCTTAATCATTGACATCTTTGAAACGAAATACATATATAAGATAAATATAATTATACGCATTACACCCTCAATTAAAGGATGATATTTTGAAATATCAGCATTTTTAAGGATAAACTCATCAAATAAATCAACCGCTTCAATGGGAAGATAAAGAAAAATAAGCATAGCAAGGACTACACCAAGGACAGAAGAAATACCTGTGACAACTGCCATCATTTTTTCTCCCATATGTTCAGAAAGCCATTTATCAAGCTTTGACATATCCTCTTCTTTTTCTTCTTCGGTCATTGCCTTATCAGCAGATTTCATAAGATATTTGTATCCTGTAATCATTGAATCAGCAAATGCAAATACCCCGCGAACAATAGGAACTTTAAACAAAATACTTTTCTTTTTCTTATTATTCTCTTCAAATTCTGTTTCTATTGTACCATCAGGCATACGAACAGACATAGCAGTCCCTTTAGGCCCTTTCATCATTATTCCTTCAATGAGAGCCTGTCCACCTATTGATGTTTTATGTTTTGTTTTATTATTCAAAATGTTTCGCTCCTTATTTACTGTTTCTCGGCAATATGATTAACACCTTTGTACCTTTTCCGATATCGCTTTCAATTATCATTTCACCATTATGAAGACTGATTATTTCATCAGTAACAGCAAGACCAATGCCACTTCCGCGTACACTGTTATTTGCCTTATAAAATTTTTGGCGAATTTTAGGTAAATCGTGTTTTGAAATTCCACATCCGTTATCTTCGATTAAAACAGTTACTTTTTTATTATCAACTTTCAGTGAAACCTTAACGAATCCACCTTTTTGATTATATTTAAAACTATTATCAATTATATTAACAAAAGATTGTTTCAAACGATTTTTATCACCATTAATGATAATGCTTTTCATAGGAATATCAATTATTAAATCGATACCCTCACGTGCAGAACGACTTTCAAAAACCTCAAGCACTTCTGTGAGTTCTTTTACAATATCTATCTGCGATAATTTTAAAGTTAATTTTCCGCTTTCCATCCTTGAGAAATCCAATAATTCTTCAACAAGGTCAGATAAACGTTCTGATTCATTAACTATCACATCAAGTCCTTTATTGACTAATTCATCATCATTCTGTGAAAACTTGATTGTTTCACCCCAACCTTTTATTGCCGTTAGAGGTGTTCTCAGTTCGTGGGAAACAGTCGAAATAAATTCATTTTTCATTCTTTCTGTTTCGCCAATTTCATGCGCCATATTGTTTATTGCATCACAAAGTTGACCAATTTCATCATCATATTTGTATTTTTCTATTGAAACATCAAAATCACCTTTTGAGATTTTATTTGCTGTTTCATTTATTTTGCGAACAGGATTAATAATTGAATTTATAAAGAATGCACCCGACGTAATAACAAAACATATAACAAGTATGAGCATTAAACCTATTAGAATCCAAATTACAACAATTTGTCGGTCGATATCCTCAAGTGAAATGATATATCTTATAGCACCATTAACACCTTGTTGATTTTCTGGCAAAATATAAGTCAATGTCATAACTTTTTCGTTATTCTGCATTTTTCCGACCCATTCACCTATTCCATTTTCATTTGCAATCGCATAATTATAATCCGGATAAGATTCACCTTTCACAGAAAATCCGGTTGATGAAACAACAACACTTCCGTTTTTATCAATTACCCAGACTTCCATCACGTTCTTATCAGCAAAATTATCAACAAAATTCTTTGCCATTTTGTTAAAAACTTCATCGGTTACAGTTGATTGAGAGTTAAAATATGACATCACAAGTGTTGTTGCACGTGAATTAAGTGTCATTCGTACAGATTCATAATATTGGTTTTTTATGAAAAGTCCCATCAAAACACCAATTGTGACAATGACAAAAACAGTGCTTGCAAGAACAGTTAAACCCCATCGTTTTACTATACTTTTTTTCACTTTTTGTCACCACCAATCAATATTGAATTATACCATCCATTTGTACCCCATACCCCAGACTGTTATTAAGTGTTTAGGTTGTGATGGTTCATCCTCTATTTTATTTCTTAATCTGTGAATATTTACATCCACAACTTTTTCATCACCAAAGTATGAGTCACCCCATACAAATTTTAAAATTTCACTTCTTTCAAGCGCCATATTAGGGTTAGAAAAAAAGAATTCAATAATCTGGAATTCAACCTGAGTTAATTCAACAGGAATACCATCTTTTGTCAAAGTATGGCTTCTTAAATCAAGAATAAATTCGTTTAATGAAATAGAATTTTGTGAAGTTTTTTTATCTTCAGTTTCAGATGTTAAAGATACTCTTCTATACACAGCATCTATTCTCGCCATTAATTCCGAAGGTGAAAAAGGTTTTGTAACATAGTCATCAGCACCCATCATAAGACCAGTTACTTTATCCATCTCCTGTGTTCTTGCAGTCAACATTATAATTCCGATACGACTACTTTTTGTGCGAATATACTTACAAACTTCCAAGCCATCTACAATAGGCATCATAATATCAAGAATTACAACATCAATTTCACTGCTGTGCTCATCAAACTTTTTAATTGCTTCTTCACCGTTTGTTGCCTCTATAACCTCGTATCCGCTACGACGAAGATTTATGACTACAAAATCTCTAATTGAAGCTTCATCTTCAGCTATTAAAACATATTTCATATTGTTTACTCCTGATTTAAAATAAAAAAGTTTTCATCAATAAACCTTTTGTAATGTTCATCATTTGAATTATCAAAAATTAAATATCCATAAATAAATGTACCATTTTCATCAAGTTTGGTATAATCAAGGTTTACCTCATCCCAATCCGGCTCTGAAAAAGCCTTAA
Source organism: Candidatus Fimenecus sp. (assembly GCA_045534995.1). Classification (GTDB taxonomy): domain Bacteria; phylum Bacillota; class Clostridia; order Oscillospirales; family Acutalibacteraceae; genus Fimenecus. The sequence continues at coordinate 891 of JAZSKT010000166.1, read as the reverse complement.
GTGAAAATAATTTATTTTCATATGTCCCGTTTGCATCAAGAGAATAAAATGTCAATGTATAATTATTGTCATTATAGGTTGCAGTATAATTATTTATTTCACTGTCAGGAAATACAAACATATATCCAAAAGAGCTGTTGAAAAGACATTTGATTTCGTTTACGATTTCATTCCCATTAAACTCCGACCAAACAGTAAGGTTAAGCTCATTACGGTCATTTTCGCCAGTAATTCTTGCGCCATATGGAAGAATTTCTACTGTAGGAATTTCAATATATCCATCGTTGTCGATATCGGTACAATAAATTCTCGAATCTCGTAAAGTCAGGGATTGACTTGATTGGTTCTGTTCAGATAATGGTAAACTTATATCAAATGTATCATTATTGATTTCAATTATCTCCGTTATAATACCAATTTCGCTAACTAATCCATCAATAAAAATTCTTGTATATTTTTCATTTTCGTAAACAATATTATCAGTGATTATATTATTTATTTCTAATAATCCGGTTAAAGTAAGTTGCTCATCATTTATAACAGAATAATCATCATTAAAACTAAGAATTCTTGCTGTCGTTCTTTTTTCTTTATCTGTTAAATTAATCTTGAATAAAACAATTTCATCAGAATTATCACTATTAAGGTCATCAAAAAATAGATTTGTATATGTTTCTGTCTTTAAAGGTGTTGTTGTAATTCCATCACAACTATAAATGGTCAAAATTCTATTTGTACCTGTACCAAAATCAGTAGAATTGACAATATCCATAGTAGAAACTTCTGTCCAACTTAAAAGAATTTCAAGAATACCATCACCATTTATATCGGCAAAATTAACCTCATATATTTCCTCACTTTTACCTTTAATTTTTGAAATGTTTTTCCATT
>JAZSKT010000002.1:0-2973 GCA_045534995.1 Candidatus Fimenecus sp. | reverse complement strand
TCATTAATATTTGTTCATATTATAAATCGAAATTTAAATGCTTTTTGTGACAAAAATCATTTAAATAAGTCAATAATGCTAAAACTTGTCTTATGATAAATTTTATTTTTCACGGATTGCTTTGGATTTTTTATAAACCCCATACCTTTCTTGCCATATAAAGGATTTACAGATTTTTTTACTTTTCTTTTTATTTTTCCTGTTGTACGACCCTTGATTGCTTTCTTCAGGCTCAGTTTTCTCATACCAAATTTCAAAATTAATTCACTCCTCATTTATCCATAAAATAAAAAATGCGTCAGCCGAAGCCAACGCACGAAAAATACATAGCTCCAACTGTCGCCAAACATAATTTTACAATCCAAGCAATGTGCGTGTATGCAAAACAGAGCATCTGTATTTTTACCTAAAATAAAAATACACACACTTATCTTGGATATTTTTCTATAAATTTATGTTTGTCAACTTTAGTTTACCATTATTTTCGGGAAAAATCAATAATTATGTTAAGATTCTTCGCTTTACAAGGAATAACAAAAGGGACGCCGAGTCGACGTCCCCTACAATTGATAGCTTATATTTTTTTGTTTTTATTTCTTTTTGTTTTCGCAGTCCATTGGACATGTAGCACAGTCGCCCATCATAATGTCGTTGACAGTTTTGCCTGCAGGAATCATTGGAAGAACTCTTTCATCTTTGTCAATTGCACATTCAATCCATACAGGACCGTCTGCTTTAAGTGCTTTTTCAAACGCTGTCTTAAAGTCTGCGATTGTATCTGCATAATATCCTGTTGCACCGAAAGCTTCTGCAAGCTTTACAAAGTCAGTCTTACGGTGTGGGTCAGTCTGTGAGAAGCGTCTGCCATAGAAACAAGTCTGCCATTGACGAACCATACCAAGCACCTGATTGTTCATAATAACTGTAATCACAGGAAGATTGTAGCTTACTGCTGTACAGCCTTCATTAAGATTCATATGGAATGAACCGTCACCTGTGATATGTACAACCTTTTTACTGTCACCAAGACCGGCTTTTGCACCGATTGCTGCACCATAACCATAACCCATTGTACCAAGACCACCGCTTGTTAAGAAGCCTCTTGGATTAACGTGGTGAACATACTGTGCAGACCACATTTGATTCTGACCAACGTCAGTTACAACAACTGTATCCTCCCCTGCCATATCGCAGATTGCACCGATTAACTGGTGAGGAAGAATCTGTGAATCGTCATCAACAGGCTTATAATCAACTTCCTTATACACTTCAAGGACTTTGAGCCATTCTGTTCTTTCCAGTTTTTCAACAAGAGGTAAAAGATTTTCAAGAACTGTTTTAACATCACCGATTATATAATGGTCAACTGTAACGTTTTTATTAATTTCACTAAGGTCAATGTCAATTTGAATAATAGTTGCTTTCTTTGCAAAATCATTTGTATCGAGAGCTACACGGTCAGAGAAACGAGTACCAATTGCAATAAGCACATCAGCATCGTCAACTGCTTTGTTAGTAACATAACCACCGTGCATACCTAAAAGTCCAAGGTTAAGTGGGTTATTATAGCCAATAACACCCGCAGCCATAAGAGTATGACAAGATGGGATATTCGCCTTTTCAACAAGTTCTAATGCTAAATCAGAGGCATTTGATGAAACAACACCGCCACCGAACATTACAACAGGCTTTTTTGCACTATTAATAATATCAGCAATTTTCTTAAGCTCGTCCATATTGATAACGGTTTCATCTTTGATTTCAACTTTTTCTTTATTTTCGAATTCAGTAACTGCTGCAGTAACATCCTTTGTAATATCAATAAGAACAGGACCTTTTCTGCCTGTATTTGCAATACGGAATGCTTCACGAATTGTATCAGCAAGTTCAGTTACATCCTGAACCATAAAGTTATGCTTTGTAATAGGCATTGTGATACCTGTAATATAAACTTCCTGGAAAGCATCACGACCGATAAGGCCTTTACCAACGTTACCTGTGATTACAACCATAGGAACGCTATCCATATATGCTGTTGCAATACCTGTTACAAGATTAGTAGCACCTGGTCCGCTTGTTGCAATACAAACACCTGTTTTACCTGTTGCTCGGGCATATCCGTCAGCAGCATGAGAAGCACCCTGCTCATGAGCTGATAAAACGTGCTTGATTTTATCACTATATTTATAGAGAGCATCATAAATATTGAGAACTGCACCACCAGGATAACCGAATACGGTGTCAACTCCCTGCTCAATTAAAACTTCTGTTAAAATTTCAGAACCATTGAGTTTCATAACTTTTCACTCCAAGAATTTGCTAATGTTTTTAGAAAAATATTAACTCTTATTTTATAATATACTGGAAGAAAAATCAATAGTTTATAAAGAAAAATGGCAACAGTTTTAGATTTCTGTTGCCATTAATTCATTAAATTTTATTCATTTTTAGTGGTTTCTATGTTTTCAACAACCTCTTCAGTGTTGATTTCCTCAACTGGTGTGATTGTTTCTTCAACAGTTTCTTCCACATTTTCCCGTGGTAATGCACCTGTTGTCATAAGAGACTCAAACTGTTCTTTATCTATCTTTTCAAGTTTAACAAGTGCTTCAGAAACCAAGTGAAGTTGGTCAATATGCTCTGTAAGAATTATTTCAGTTCTCTTATAAGCATTATTGATAATATTTTCAACTTCTTCGTCAATTACAGCTGCTTTATTTTCTGAATAGTTTCTTGTATGAGTATAGTTCTTGCCAAGGAAAACCTCATCATTATCAGAACCAAAAGCAATAGGTCCGAGTTTTTCACTCATACCGTATTTTGTAATCATATTTCTTGCAATTTCAGTTGCACGCTGAATATCATTTGATGCACCTGTTGAAATATCACCAAAAATAATCTGTTCAGCAACACGACCACCAAGAAGTGAAACAATATCATCAAGCATTCTTGACTTCATCATATGTGTTTTAT
>JAZSKT010000228.1:0-13536 GCA_045534995.1 Candidatus Fimenecus sp. | reverse complement strand
ATCGTAGCCATGTCGTTCTGTGAGCCAAGGAGGTGTCTTACCAGTTTGTCTTCCTAAGACCGCTTGGCCTCCGACTTTCCAAAATACAAGTTGCCAGAAAAGATGTTTGGTATTTTCCCACACAAGCCACTTGATATGTATCATCCTTTGCTTCGTGGCTTCAGCGACCTTTTCTATGTGCCACATTCAAGACATACAGAAACAAAAAAAGAGGATATTGCACTTGTTAAAGACTTGCAGATTCTCTCATATTCCGAGATTTCAGGTGTTCACCTTGTGGCTGATATGGAATGCAGAAATTTCTACTGCACAGGTCACAGCGAATATGACAGTGATACCCTTGCCCGTGAATATTTCAGGGATTTACATAAGGGACTTGACATCAAACTCCCATACAACTATTTCCCGAATGACGATACACAACTCACTCCGCCACTTACTTGGCGTGGTGCAGGAAGCCTTTTGTTCCAGAATTGGCTTAACTACTTTGTGTATCAGCGAACACCTTATGATGTTAATGAGATTAAATAAAAAATTAGAGGTATTCGATTGAATACCTCTTTTTATTTCGGGCGATTCGTGAATCGCCCCTACATTTTGTAATTATTCAGTTATGCGTGATTATCGGCAATAGGGCGGGGTCAAGACCCCGCCCTACCTACAAAATTAACTTAACTTGAATTATTTTTTCGCAAGGCAATGTGGCAGAGTCGAAGCTGTATCGGGTATACCGCGAGCTGAAAGCCACGAAGCATTGCGGAAAAAGAATCAAGTTTTACAATTATTCTATTACTTTGTAACCTTGCTCTTCAACTGCTTTTTTGAGAGTTACAGGTGCTGCATCAGCATCGAGAGTAATAATTGCTGTGCCGTCTTTATGGTTTACAATGGCTTCTCTGACTTCTGCTACGCCTTCAAGTGCTTTTTTAACGTGTGCTTCGCAATGCGGGCACATCATACCTTCAATTTTCATTGTGATTTCCATAGGTTTTTTCTCCTTTATTTTTGATTTGATTTTTTTATCTTTTAAACTGTTGCGAATATCCTTGAAATTAAGTCGCAATGCATTCGATACAACACAGAATGACGACAAACTCATTGCCGCCGCACCGAACATTGGGTTCAGTTCCCAGCCGAAAATATTTATGAACACACCTGCGGCAAGTGGTATTCCGATTACGTTATAGAAAAATGCCCAGAAAAGGTTTTCGTGGATATTTTTAAGTGTTGCACGACTAAGGCGAATTGCAGCAGGAACATCCGTGAGTCTGCTTTTCATAAGTACAATATCTGCTGAATCAATAGCAATATCCGTACCTGCACCAATAGCAATTCCCATATCTGCACGAGTTAGTGCAGGTGCATCATTTATTCCGTCGCCAACCATTATTACTTTGCCTTTATCTTTAAGTCGGCGAATGACTTTTTCTTTACCATCAGGTAAAACTCCTGCAACAACCTCGTCAACCCCTGCCTGCTTACCTATTGCATTGGCAGTTTTTACATTATCACCCGTGAGCATAACTACCTTTATGCCCATATTCTGCAATTCTTTAATTGCCTGTGGACTGTCTTCCTTGATTGTGTCCGCGACTGCAATAATACCAAGAAGTCTTTCTTCGTTTGCAAAAAAGAGTGGTGTTTTTCCGTTTTCAGCAAGACTTTCTGCAATTTTTATGGTTGAGTCATCAATGGTTATCTTTTCGCTTATAAATTTAAGGCTACCACCATAAAGTGTTTTCCCGTCTATTTCTGCCGTTACGCCATTTCCTGAAAGTGCTTTGAAGTTCTGAACATCAATCGCAGGAATATTTAATTCATTTCCTCTTTCAATGATAGCCTTTGCAAGAGGATGCTCACTTTTCATTTCAAGAGAATATGCAACATTGATTAACTCATTTTCAGTTGAATTAATTGGAATAATATCTGTTACTTTGGGTTGTCCCTCTGTTATTGTACCCGTTTTATCGAGAACTACTATGTTTGCTTTTCCCGTTTCTTCAAGAGAAACTGCAGTTTTAAAAAGAATTCCGTTTTTAGCGCCAACACCATTACCAACCATAATGGCAACAGGTGTCGCAAGTCCTAATGCACACGGGCAACTAATTACAAGAACTGAAATTCCACGTGCAAGAGCATATCCGAAGTCTTGACCCATAATAAGCCATACAATTATGGCAACAACTGCAATTGAAATTACAACAGGTACAAATACACCTGAAACTTTATCGGCAATCTTTGCAATAGGTGCTTTTGTGGCAGCTGCATCACTTACCATCTTTATAATTTGTGAAAGAGTTGTATCCTCACCTACTCGCGAGGCTTCACATTTGATAAAGCCTGATTGGTTTATTGTTCCGCCTGAAACTCTGTCACCAGGCTGTTTATCAACAGGAATACTCTCACCTGTAAGTGCTGACTCGTCAACTGCAGTTATTCCGTCAATAATCACACCGTCAACTGAAATTTGTTCACCCGGACGTACTACAAAAATGTCACCTTTTTGCACCTGTTCGACAGGAACTTCTATTTCAATACCGTCTTTAAGAATTGTTGCGGTTTTTGGAGCTAAATTCATTAAAGATTTAAGAGCATTTGTAGTTTTGCCTTTTGACCTTGCTTCAAGCATTTTACCAACTGTGATAAGCGTTAAAATCATAGCGGCAGATTCAAAATAGAATTCATGGAGATAGTGGTGAGCCATTTCTCCACTTACTGCTGTCATTTTGAAAAGTGCATAAGTGCTGTAAACAAAAGACGCACCTGAACCTAACGCCACAAGGGTGTCCATATTCGGTGACTTGTGCAAAAGTCCTTTAAAACCATTTATAAAGAATTTCTGATTGATTACCATTACAATAGCAGTCAGAATTAACTGCAAAAGACCGATTGCAAGTGGATTTGATGCCAATATTTCAGGCAACCACCAACCCCACATAACGTGTCCCATTGAAATGTACATTAAAACTGCTAAAAAGCCTATTGACGCAATCAATCTTTTTTTGAGTTTTGGTGTTTCGGCATCTTTAAGTGCATCGTCATTTTCTGCCTTTGACGGTGCTTTTTTTTCGTTTTTAAGTGTTGCACCGTAACCTGCTTCTTTTACTGCAGAAATGATTTTCTGAGCGTTTGCAGAGCCTTCTACGCCCATAGAATTAGTGAGTAAATTGACCGTGCAGGATTCAACACCGTCAACTCCATTGACAGCTTTTTCCACCCTTGCAACACAGGCAGCACAACTCATTCCTGTAATATTAAATTGTGTCATTTCCTCACCTTCATTCATAAAAGGGCGATTCGTGAATCGCCCCTACGTTTTGCACTTTGCACTTATTTATTAACATGTTCTTTTGAAGCAGTAAGTGTATTCTTGAGAAGCATCGTAATCGTCATCGGTCCTACGCCACCGGGAACAGGTGTGATGAATGAGCATTTGTCTTTTACATTTTCAAAATCAACATCACCACAGAGTTTACCCTCTTGGTTTCTGTTCATACCGACATCAATTACAACTGCACCGTCTTTTACCATATCAGGTGTTACGAAATATGCTATACCAACTGCAGCAACGAGAATATCAGCACGTTTTGTCACTTCTGCAAGGTCTTTTGTACGAGAATGACAGATTGTGACTGTACCATTCTGACCAAGTAAAAGCATGGCCATAGGTTTACCAACAATATTACTTCTGCCGATTACGACACATTCTTTTCCCTCAACGGAAATATCGTAATATTTAAGCATTTCCATAATTCCTGCAGGAGTACAAGGCAAAAATGAATGGTCACCAATCATAATATGGCCTGTATTTACAGGGTGGAAAGCATCAACATCCTTATGTGGCACAATGGCATTAAGCACTTTTTTCTCGTCAATCTGCTTTGGAAGTGGTAACTGACAGAGGATTCCGTCAACTGCATCGTCGTTATTGAGTTTTTCGACAAGTTCTAACAATTCTTCTGTTGTGGTTTCTTCAGGAAGAGCATATTCAAAAGACTCCATCCCTACTTCTTCACAACCTTTTTTCTTGTTGTTCACATAAACTCGTGATGCGGGATTATTTCCAACGATTACAACCGCAAGGCCTGTTTTTTTGCCTTGATTTTTAAGTGCTTCGACCTCTGCCTTGATTTCATTTCTGACAGATGCTGATACTTCTTTACCGTCAATGATTTTATACATTTTCCTGCACCTCCTGAAGTTTCTTTTCTTTATTCAGCTTTGCAAATTTATAAATTGTAATGGCAATACATACTATTACAAGTGCCAATGAAACAAGCTGTGACACACGAAGATTTGTATCTCCGATATAAAGACTGTCGATACGAAGTCCCTCAACAACTGTTCTTTCAAGTCCGTAAATGATGCCGTAGCCTAAAATCAACTGACCGTCAAATTTATGGAATTTCTGACAAACAATATAAAGGATAAGGAAGCCTAAAAGGCACCATACGGATTCATAAAGAAATGTTGGATGAACAGGCAAATCAGGGTTCATCTGGATTCCGTTTCCCGCAAATTCCTGCTGATGACCGTTTATGTAGTCAACAATTTTATCACTTGTCATACCAAAAATGCTTGTTGTGTTGATACCAAATGCCTCTTGGTTTGTGAAATTGCCCCAACGACCGATTCCCTGACCGATAAGAAGGCTCATTCCGATTAAATCAAGAAGTTTCAAAAACGGCAGACCTGTTTTTTTGCATACAAAATATGCAGTAATGATACCGCCGATAATACCACCATAAATGGCAAGTCCACCTTCCCATATTTTGAATATGGAAAGTAAATCATTTTTGTAATAATCCCATTGAAAAGCAACATAATATAGTCTTGCACCGATAACTGCACCGAAAATACCGTAAATCAGCACATCAACCATATGGTCAAGGCTCATTTTCCATACATAAGCCTTTCTGCCACCAAAAAGTGCAGCGAGGACAAAGCCAAGTGCTATGATTACACCATAAAATTTTACTGTGATAGTATCTCCACCAAATGGAATTTCAAGGAAATTTTCATAAACATCTAAAGAAAGTCCAAGTCCGGGAAAATGAACTTCGCAATAATCCGATAAAAATCTCATACAGTTACCTCCTTATTTTTGTTTAATAACTGACATTGAGGAATTTTCAATGTTGATTGCACTTCTTAAACGATTATTTACATCCTCAAGTGTTACGCTTTCAAGAACTGTCAACTGTTCAAAAAGACCTTCGCCGTTGAAATATGAGCCGATAAGTGAATTTGAAATCGAATCAATGTCATTGAAATTCATGATAAAATTACCGTAATGTTTTTTCTTTATACGGTCAAAGTCATCTTTGTTGACACCATCTTTAATAACTCTTTTGAGTTCTTCGTTTATATATTCTCTAACCTTTTCATACTCGTGACTTTCACCGCTGAAAATGTGAGCAGAATAGCCATAACCTTCAAAATATTCTGTATCAAAGGTTGTATTGATAAGACCTTCACTCAGAAGTTTTTCGTAAAGTGAAGATGTTTTTCCTGCAATAATATCAAGAAGAAGGTTACTTTCTACTGTTTCCTTCAGTGTTCTGCAAGGGGTTTTTATCTCTTCTTTAAAGCCGATAGCAAAAATAGGCATTGAAACTGAAAGATTTTTAACTGCTGTTTTCTCAACAACTCCGGCAGGTTCTTCCTGAAATTTTCTTTCAATTTGTTTGCTTTCCTTTGGTTTGAGCATTTTATCGGCAACTTTTAAAACCTGCTCAACCGTCACATTACCTGCCACAGCAAGTGCCATATTGGCAGGATTATAGAATGTATTGTAACATTCATAAAGCAAATCGGCTGTAATATGACTGATAGACTCAACTGTTCCCGCAATATCAATTCTTACGGGGTGCTTATGATACATTGAACGAAGCAATACGAATAATGATTCCCAGCCCGGCTCGTCCTCATACATTCTGATTTCCTGACCGATAATTCCCTGTTCTTTTTGAACTGTCTGTTCTGTAAAATAAGGATTCTGCACAAAGTCAAAGAGAATTTCAAGTGAATCCTCAAAATTATCTGTGCAAGAAAAAAGATAACAAGTCTTATCAAATGATGTGTAAGCATTTGCAGACGCACCTGTTTTTGCATATCTTGCAAAAGCGTCAAGTTCCTCACTCTCAAAAAGCTTATGCTCTAAAAAGTGAGCAATACCCTCAGGAATTTCAGTAAATTTTTCTTGTCCCTCTACCTTAAAACAAGTGTCGATTGAGCCATATTTTGTACCGAAAATTGCATATGATGAGGAATAATTTTCCTTTGGATAAACGAAAATCTTATACCCTGATGAGTGGTCAATTTCATAATAACTGTCATTAAGAAATTCATTTTTAATTTCTTTGATATTACTCATTCTTACCACCCTCTCCTGCAAGTAAATAAACTGAATCTACGGAAACACGCTTTGCACACTCTGTCACCTGTTCACGAGTTACTGCAGATATTTTTTCTGCATATTCCTGACCGCTGATAAGCTCGTCATCAAACACTTGTGAACCGTAAAAAGTGCAAACTGCAACAGGTGAATCCTCAACACCCTTAAAGGCATCTGAAAGGGCTTTTATTGATGATTCAAAGTCCTCGTCAGTAAACTCACCGTTTTTCATAACATCTATCTGATTAAAGATTTCACTCAATGCTTTTTCATAATTTTCTTCTTCAATACCACTCTGGATAAAAATAATGCCTTTTTCACGAAGAAGTCTTGCTCCGCAATAATAACAAAGGCTCATTTTCTCACGGACATTAAGGAAAAGTCTTGAATATGGCCCACCACCGAAAATATCGGTCATTACTCTGAATGGAAAGTAATCGTCGTTTTCATTTTCCATCCCTGAGCGAAGTCCGATAACAAGTTTTGCCTGATTGACATCCATTTCGTCCTTGAAATATCTGATTTTTTCCGCCTTTTTAATAAAAACTGTTTCGATTTTTTCAGGATTTCTTTCCTCTATTGAATCTACAAACTCTGTGAATTTTGCTTTTAACATTTCTTCACTGAGTCCACCACAGGCTGTAATTACAACTGCTGAGGATTTAAGCATATCTGCATAAGCATTATAAAGCTTTTTGCCGTCAAGATTTCGCACATCTTCCTCAAGTTTTTCACGGTCAATACCATAAGGCTCACCCTGACACATAAGCTGACGAAGACGAGAAACGGCATAAGAACGCTTATCGTTCTTTTCTGCCTCAATATTCTCGAGAGTAAATCTTACTTCTCGTTCCGTTGCAGTTTTATCAAATTCACCATTTTCGCAATGAGGATTTTTGATTATGTCAACAAGGAAATCAACGGTTTCCTCTGCAATTGAATTTCCGTCAAGAGAAAATCGGTCATCAGGAATTTCAACAGAAAATCTGATTCGTACTCGCTCCCCTATTGTAGCTATTCCTGTTTCAAAATCTGCACCGTAAAGACTTTCTACTTTCGCATTAAAGGCTGTAAATGTGTTATATCTTGCAGAAGTGTGTCCCATTAAAGAGGTCAGTACATTCTGCGCAGCAAGATGTTCGCCGATAGGAAGATAAAAATCCACCTTGATGCAATTGGTCTTAAATTTATTACTATTTATGCAAAGAAGCTTTACACCATTTGCAATTTCAACATAAGATTTATTCATCTGAACTTCACCTTTATAAAATATATAGATAAATTACAATATACCATATTTTAGAAAATATTTCCACTATTTTTTACTTTTATTTGTTTTCCGTTTATTTTGCCCGAAAGTAGCGTAAAATAAACAAGTAGGGTGACAAAAATAATCCAAACATATTAAATTATTGTTAAAGAAGTCATAAAATCATTGACTTTATAATGAATTTGCAATAAAATAAAATGAATATGTATTTTAGAAAATATCACGAAAGGAAGCATTATGAAACTTATTTACAATTTCCAAAAAGCAGGTCTTCGCTTTGCTCTTGACAGATTATTCAAGTATGTCGACAAAGACCCACATGCTAATATTGTAAAATTAAGCAGGAAAATTGAGCCTGTCTTTAATAAGATTTTCCCACCTGAAAACTTCAAGAAGTTTCAAGAAGTTGCAAAAGACAGGGATAACGTGTGGACTCAATTCGCTTTGAATATCATCAATGATATTGACAGAAATGTTGTAAAACAAATGCTTCTTTCTTTCGGCCTTGATGCAGGTCTTTACGGCACAAAGACTGTCCGTGAAAATCGTGAAAAATACAAATGTAATATTCCTTTCAACATTCTTTTTGACCCTACAAGTGCTTGTAACCTTAACTGTAAGGGTTGTTGGTCTGCTGAATATGGTCATAAGCAAAATCTTACTCTTGATGAAATGCAGAGTATTGTAAGTCAGGGTAAAGAATTAGGATGTCACTTCTATTGGCTTACAGGCGGCGAACCTCTTATCAAGAAAAAAGAAGTTTTACAAATCTGTGAGAATAATAAAGATTGTATTTTCTTAATCTTCACTAACGCAACACTTGTTGACCAGGCATTTTGCGACGAAATGAATCGTATAGGTAATATCTCGCTTGCATTAAGCCTTGAAGGTAATGAAGAATCAAATGACTGGCGTCGTGGTGCAGGTGCATACCAGACAACTCTTAAAGCTATGGATTTGCTCAAAAAGAACAAGTGTCTTTTTGGCGTTTCAGTATGCTATACAAGAAAAAATCTCGACACCGTTACAAGTGACGAGTTTATAGACTTTATTATCGGCAAAGGCGCAAAATATATGCTCAACTTCAACTATATGCCTGTCGGTCACGGTGCTGATAAAGAGCTTATTCCTACTCCTGAGCAGAGAAAAGAACTCTATTTCTGGAACAAGAAAATGCGTAACGGCAAGACAGGTAAGCCGATTTTCATTATGGACTTCCAGAATGACGGTGAATATGTTGGCGGTTGTATTGCAGGTGGACGAAATTATTTCCACATTAACTCTGCCGGTGATATTGAGCCTTGTGTATTTATTCACTTCTCCGACTCAAATATCCGTACACATACGCTTTTAGAGGCGTTACAGCGACCACTCTTTATGACATATTACAAAAATCAGCCATTTAATGACAATCATCTTCGTCCATGCCCAATGCTTGAAAATCCTGAAAGACTTCGTGAGATTATTAAACAGACAGGGGCAAAGTCATCTGATTTACAACATCAGGAAACTGCAGATGAACTTTGCAGTAAGTGTGACGAATATGCTAAAGAATGGGCTCCTGTTGCAGAACAAATCTGGAACAGCACAAAACACAGAGATACCCACACACAGTATTACCGTGATACTCCCGAAGGAAAAGCAGAATTCCAAGGCTGTACGGGGAACTGCGCAACATGTAATGCTCATAAAAAATAAAAAAATGACCACATTCCTATAAAAAGGTTTGTGGTCATATTTATTGAATATAATGTATTTAACAAATTACAATTTGTCGGGATGATTATATAGAACACAACACCTTGTAGGGGCGATTCAAACCATATTGACAATATTTGATAATAGCAACGCGGTTCCTTACGCTTTGCACCCTGCACTTTGCGTTTTGCACTCAACTCGACAAACTCCAATTTGTTGAAGAAAACAAAAAAGCCACCTATCAAGGTGGCTTAATTTTTTTATTAGTCGTTTGTGTAAGGCATAAGAGCAATCTGACGAGCTCTCTTGATAGCTGTTGTAAGCTCTCTCTGGTGGTATGCACATGTACCTGTTACACGGCGAGGAAGAATCTTCGCTCTGTCTGATGTGTAACGACGAAGCTTTGCAGTATCTTTATAATCAATCTTTTCGATTTTTTCTACACAAAATGCACAAACTTTTTTACGACCTTTTCTGTTAGGTCTTGCATTCTTATCGTATGCCATTATAGTTTCCTCCTATTTCAGATTAAATCAGAATGGAAGTCCCTCGTCATCATCTGCGCCGAATGGGAATCCCTGGTTGTCATCGGGTAAAACTGAGAAGCTACCTGCATCTGCACTCTGATAAGAAACAGCCGGTGCTGAATCCTGTCTTGGTGCGCCAAAACTGCCACTTTCACTCTTGCTGCCGCAGAAAGACACATTGTCAGCCACAACGTCATATGCAGTACGCTTATTTCCGTTCTTGTCTTCATAGTTACGAACCTGAAGTGAACCCTGGACAGCAATCATTTGTCCCTTTTTAAAGAATCTGGTAACAAAATCCGCTGTGCCACGCCATGCAACAACGCTGATAAAATCTGTCTGTCTTTCATCACCACTTTTATAGTTACGGTCAACCGCAACAGTAAATGATGTAACTGACAAGCCTGTTGATGTTGTACGAAGTTCGGGGTCTGCAGTAAGTCTGCCCATAATAATTACGCTGTTTAACATAAATTTTTCCTCCGATTACTTCTTAACAATCAATGTGCGAAGAACACCGTCTGTGATTTTCGCAATACGGTCAAGCTCTGCTGGGAAGTTAGCTTCTGCTTCATAGTTGAAGAGAACATAGTAACCTTCAGCCTCGTCATCAATAAGGTAAGCAAGTCTTCTCTTGCCCCACTCATCAACGCTTTCAAGAGTGCCGTTTGATTCCATAAGAGCCTTGAACTTTTCCATGAGCTCTTTTGCAGCTTCCTCACCCTTTTTAAGTGAGTAAACCATAATAGTTTCATACTTTGACATTCTTTTTACACCTCCTTATGGACTTTGTCCCCCGAACTCTCCTCGGGAGAAAGGATTATAAACAAATAAAATTGTTCATAGCAAATATGAATTTTATCAAAAAAAGGCTTGATTGTCAAGCCTTTTGTTTACTTATTTTTTCTTTTCTTTCTTACAATGATTTTTTCCTGATATTCGTCGTCGCATTTTTCAACGATGACCATAAACAATGTCACATATAAAAGATATGGCATAGGACAGAAAACACCGGGATTTACAAGGGACATCATTTCAAGACTGATATAGGACAGAAAGATTGTCATATTGAAAAGTGTCGCCTTTCGCCAAATAACAACATTACGCTTGATAAACTGATATGCAAAAGTGATAATTCCCACAATACCGAAACTCGCGCAAACCTGAAGAGGTGCACAATGATACCAGCAAAGAGCAAACTCCTTCGATGGATGAACATCACGGTTACCCATATATCCAAGACCTGTACCAAATATGGGGCGAGTGAGGAAATCATTGATTCCACGAGCATAATGTTTCATTCTTACCTCTTTGTGTCCACCAAAAAGGAAACTATTCACCACCCTGAACAGTCGGTCCATGGTGTGTCCTAAAAATTCGGTAATCTGTGGTGCAAAGACTAAAAAGCCAAAGAGAATACAAGCACAGATAATTATATATGCCAATCTTCTGCGTTTGTCATAGAGCATATACATTACTATACACATAACGATTTCAACTGAGCCGAAAACCATTCCTCCACGCGAACCGGTCAGCAGTATTCCAAAGTAAAAAAGGAATCCGAAAACGGTTGCGTATGACTTTTTATTTGCCATAAGAAATGCAAATGGAATTGTAATCATAAGAATTGTAGAACAGTTATTTCGCCATTGTAAATAGATAATTCCGCCCTTATCAATTACGTCATTTATATTGATGATGTAATATGAAATCAGCATAAACGTTGCGAAACATCCGGTTAAGACCATTACCTTTGTAAGATGGTCAATAATGGAATAATTTCTTTTGCCATCGATATGTGCATAAAAATAGGCATATATAAATACCATAGCAAAGCCTAACCCCAACATATGATATATAGAGGTAGGTGCAAAATACTCCTCAAGAGAAATGAATCCAAGTCCACCAAGAAGTATTGCGATGGACACAAATACCATAGGTTTAAATTGCGACCCTTTTGTTGTAAGAGGTTTTCTGTATGCAATCAGATGAAATAACAGCAAGAAAACAATTGGAATAAAACTCCACTTATATCTCATGAAATCATCAAAGGAATCGAAACATCGAATTGCAACGAGAGAAGTTAATGAAAACGGTGCTAATCCTGCCATAATATCGTCACTAAGACAAATGCAAAAACCAACAATATAGACAAATATAATTGTGCCTATAATCTCAATGTCTTTACCGGGGAACATTGCAGTCAGCGTGGTAAAAACTCCGGCAAGGCAAAACAAAATAACCATCCATCTGTCACTTAAGAGGAAAGTTCGGATTTCTTTTATTCTATTTAAGGATTTCTCAGACTTAAAAATCATTTCCATAAATATATACCTCTGCATTATACCAATATAATTATACCCTACCAGAGTTTTTTTTCAACACTTGTTACAATTCTTTAATAATTATTACAATTTTCTTACAAAACACAAATTAACAAATTTTTAATTTTTTATCAATTGTTATTACATAATTTGATGATATATTTTTTACAGTGGTTCACATAAGTAAAACCCGGATAACACCATTACTTATTGTTGAATCCACCCTTTCATTTTCATTCTCCTTTTTAAAGCGAAAAGGCTCTCACATTTTATAGTGAGAGCCTTTTTGTTGTTTTATTTATTCTTTATTTTTTGAAACTGCTCTTTGAATTGCCTTAACACACTCAACAATTGGGATAATAAGGAATGCAAGTCCTAATGAGATTGCATATTCTGTTAATGAAAGCTGTGTGAATTCAAACATATTTGCAAGGAAAGGAATCTCAACAACTGCTGTTGTGAGAATGAATGAGCCTACCATTGCACCGTAAAGGGCAACATTGTGGTGGCCCTTGAAGAGCATTGCGACTGCTGAACCGCGCTGTGAGCGCATATTGAATGAATGGAAGATTTCACACATTGCCATTGTGAAGAACGCCATTGTCATACCGTCTGCACTATCCTGAATTCCGTAGAAACTGAATGTTGCACCTGTGTGGAGTGTCTCAATGTATTCACCAATATAGAATGCAATAACTGTAAGAACTGTTACGATAAGACCTTGATAGAAGCAGTCAAATCCGAGACCACCTGCGAAAATGCCGTCATTCTTACTTCTTGGTTTTCTTCTCATAATGTTCTCTTCAGGCTTCTCAAGACCGAGAGCCAATGCAGGGAAACAGTCTGTTACAAGGTTAATGAAGAGAAGATGTGGGGCTCTGAGAATTGTAAAGTTCATAATTGTTGCAAAGAAGATTGAAAGAACCTCTGAAAGGTTTGAACCGAGAAGGAACTGGATAGCCTTACGGATATTATCGTAAATTCTTCTACCTTCGCCAACTGCTGAAACGATTGTTGCGAAGTTATCGTCTGCAAGAACCATATCAGCAACATTCTTTGTAACGTCAGTACCTGTAATACCCATACCAACGCCGATGTCAGCACTCTTAATAGATGGAGCATCGTTAACGCCGTCACCTGTCATAGCAGTAACATAACCCTTGTTTCTCCAAGCATTAACAATTCTTGTCTTATGTTCAGGCTGAACACGAGCATAAACACAGATATTTTCCACGATTTTCTCGAATTCTTCGTCTGAATACTTGTCAATATCTGCACCCATCATAGCCTGCCTGTCATCTGTAAGAATACCAAGTTCAC
>JAZSKT010000233.1:0-2330 GCA_045534995.1 Candidatus Fimenecus sp. | reverse complement strand
CTTGGCGCACAGAACGACATGGCTACGATCCGACTTAAAAGAAAGTGATTCGGTGCTGTTTTCTTTTTTATCCATTTATTTTACCTCCCTGGGATACCATGGATCAAGGTAATCGTTCTTATATGGATTTACAATACCACGTTTTGTGTAATAAAGCTGTGGATATTTTGGATTTGGATTTGCAACTGCCCTTGAAACATCAACAACTTCGCTCTCACCCGGTCTGACAGCACGAGCAACAACGACGATACTGATTTTTTCTCTATTACCGGGAGTGTCAAGATTTCTTGCGCATGATGACAATGTTAAAATTCTGTCGCCATTTTTAATATCAACACCGGTAAAATACAAAGTACGTTTATTAAGTTCTTCAACGTAACCTTTAAAGTTAATTCCTTCCATATAAGGATAAACGAAATTGAAGAGATAACCGTTATCATCTTTCGGTAATTGGTTCATAATAATAACTGCATAAATTTTCCATTTGTGATATGCTTCGAGAGTGTTAAATTCAATAACAGGATGCTCTTTATAGAATTCAACATCATCATAATAAGCAAGTTCAGAAAAAACTGAACCGTCATTATAATTGTTGTGACCATAAATAACCGTGTTTGCATCGAGGTCGATAGCATTGTTGTTGCTCGACATATATATTGCACCGCTATTTACTTGTTTATGGTCAAAGGAGTGATTCAAATAATAAGATTCATGGTCAGGCTCATCAACTCTTTGAACAACAGGGAAATCTATCTTTGTGCCGGGAATTGTAATCCAACCAACAGTATCTTCATTCTGTTCAACATATTTTGAATAATCTGGCTTTTCAACAACTTCATTAGTATCTGTGATACTTTCTGATAAATCGTCACCATTCGAACTCTGTGTATTAAATTTATCAATGAAGAACTTGGTTAGAAATACTGCCGAAACAAGAACGGCAATAATACAAATCGCAATTATGACTTTTTTTATAACACTATTTTTTTTCTTTTCCATAGCTATTCTCCTATCATTTCAATTATCATTTTTAAGGCTTCATCAGAAGCACTTAATCGGTTACTGTTTCTGACATCAAGCTGAAACTGATTATTTAACTCTTTAACAACAGTTTTTTCTCCATCTGAAATTGCTAAATAAATTAAACCAACAGGTTTGCTTGTATTATCTGAATTAGGACCTGCTATTCCTGAAACAGAAACTGCTATATCCGCACCTGAAATAGTAAGAACTCCTTTTACCATTTCTCTTACAGTCTGTTCACTTACCGCACCATATTTTTCAAGAGTTTCTCTTTTAACACCGAGAATTTTTTCTTTAATATCATTACTATAACTGACAATTCCACAATGAAATACAGAAGACGAACCACTTACATCAGTAACTCGCTTTGAAATAAGACCACCTGTACAAGATTCTGCACAAGATAACACTAAATTTTTCTTTTTAAGTATTTGTACAACTTTTTCTTCAAGTGTCATATCTTACTCCTAAAAACATATGTTGTTAATTGTCGTATTTTCCAAAGCTCTTTCAATAAGACCTTCAATATCAAGTGTTTGCTCTGCAGTTTCAATAATTGAAATCTGCGGTTTTGTTTTAGGATGTTTTGGAGTGAAAACTGTACAACAATCTTCATAAGGTTCAATTGAAATATCAAAAGTATCAATTTTTCTTGAAACCTTGATTATTTCATCCTTGTCAAGACCAATAAGCGGTCTGAAAACAGGCATTGAAACCACAGCATCCGTACAAGCAAGAGCATTTAGTGTCTGACTTGCCACCTGGCCAAGACTTTCACCTGTTATGAGTGCCTTGGATTCTTCCTTTTCGGCAATTCGTTGAGAAATTCTCATCATAAAGCGTCTCATAATCAAAGTGAATAACTCTTCGGGACATTTGTCTCTGATTTCTTCCTGAATTTCAGTAAATCCTACCGTAAACAAGCAGATGTTTCCACTATACTTTGAAACCTTGCGAAGAAGGTTATGCACCTTTTCTTCTGATTGAGGTGACGTGTATGGCGGAGAAGCAAAATGAATTGCATTAAGTACAAGTCCACGCTTTGCCATCATATATGCAGCAACAGGACTGTCAATTCCACCTGAAATAAGTATTGATGCTTTTCCTGCTGTTCCTGTTGGCATACCACCTGCACCCTTAGTCTGATTGCCGCGAATAAAAGCAAATTTTTCTCTTATTTCAATAGTAACAAGAATATCGGGATTTCTCACATCAACCTTCAAATGTGGGAATTTACTTAAAATCGCACCACCAACCTCGGCAGAAATTTCAGGTGATTTCAATGGAAATTTTTTATCTGAACGCTT
>JAZSKT010000168.1:0-5520 GCA_045534995.1 Candidatus Fimenecus sp. | reverse complement strand
AATGCCTGATGAAGAATTCGCAAACGAGGCTATGGGTTATGATTATGAACAGTTAGTTCTCTATGCCACAAGTCTTGGACTTGGCACTTGTTGGCTTGGTGGTACTTTTAACAGAAGTGCTTTTGCAGAGGCTATGGAAATCAGAGAAAATGAGCTTTTTCCAATTCTCTCACCCGTTGGATATCCCGCAGACAAAAAGAGTGTCACAGAAAAGGTTTTTCGCCGTTTCTTAAAGGCAGACGGACGCAAACCTTGGGAAGACATCTTCTTTGCAGATAACTTTAACAAACCTTTGACAAAGGAAATGGCCGGGGAATATGAATTCCCACTCGAAATGCTCCGCCTTGCTCCATCGGCTACAAACTCACAGCCTTGGAGAGTCGTTTTCTCCGACAACGCATTTCATTTTATTGAGCAACGAAGTCACGAAAGCAGAGAAGCAAGCAATGTTGATATGCACCGAATTGATTTGGGAATCGGTATTTGTCATTTCCACCTTGCAACATTAGAAAAAGGGCTAAACGGTCATTTTGAAAGAAAAATGCCATCAAAATTAACTTTACCACCCTTTGCAACATATATAACATCTTGGATTATTGATTAATTCAAATGACATTATATACAACAAAAATTATTTGAAAGGTGAAATCTTAATATGAACACAAAAAGACGAATAGATTTCACAATTGAAGAAAAATATGACGGTAAGAGAGTTGTTGACTACCTTAAAGGCAAAGCAAAGGCATCAGCACGACTTATTACAAAGCTCAAGCACGACTCTGACGGAATTATGCTCAATGGTGTACACACACGCACCATTGACCTTTTAAAAACAGGTGATGTTCTATCTATCACCTTACCTGTTGACAAAGAGGAACAGACATCTGCTGTTGAGCCGTTACCGTATCCTTTAAAAGTCTTTTATGAAGACGAAGATTTGTTGATTGTGGACAAACCGGCAGGACTTCCTTTGCATCCGTCACACAATCATCAGGGCGACACTCTTGCAAATGCGGTGGCATATCATCTTGAACAACAAGGAAAATCTTCCGTTTTTCGCTCAATCGGGCGTCTTGACCGAGGCACTTCGGGAATTGTGGTCTGCGGACTTAACAAATTTGTCACAGGTGTACTTAACGGAAAAATATATAAGGAATATATGGCAGTCTGCGACGGAATTTACGAGGGCGAAGGCATAATTGACCGACCGATTTTCCGTCCTGACCCAATAAAAACTTATCGTACTGTTGACGAGCGTGGTGAAACTGCAATTACTGAATGGAAAGCACTTTCGCACTACGACGGTAAAACTCTTTTGCGAATTCACCTGCTGACAGGCAGAACACATCAGATACGAGTGCATTTTTCATCTCTCGGAACACCGCTTGTGGGTGACACAATGTACGGAACGCCACGAGAAGACATATCTCGTCAGGCCCTTCATTGTTGCTATTGCAAATTTGTTCATCCTGTTACAAAGGAATTAATTGAAATTGAATCGCCCTTGCCGGAAGATATTGCACAATTTGTAAAATAACTTATACTTGAAAAAAACTACCGTCTATGATAAAATAGTTACAAATTGGTTACAGATTTTCGTTAACCTAATTTGAGGGTGATTTAATGAATGAGATTAAGGATTATGTAGTATATCCTGACGATATAAAAATATATGTTCCGCCGACAATGCCTGCAAAGCAAGACAAGTTTTATAAAAATCTTGTCTATGTTGCATCTGCAGTAGTTTCAAAAGTCTGCATCCGTATGGGCAGTAAAATCGAAAAAGTTAATATGGAAGGTTTAAAACCGCCATATATTGTCCTTTCCAACCACACACAGTTTGCTGATTTCCTTGTGAGCTTCAGAGCAACACATCCGTATAATTTTAATAACATTGCTACTCTCGATGGTTTTGTAGGAATGTCAAAAATTATGGAAAAACTTGGTTGCGCCTGTCACCGTAAATTTACAACTGACATCAGCCTTGTACGAGCTGTCCATAAGGTAATCCACGAATATGGTGATATTCTATATATGTATCCCGAAGCAAGATACACAAATGTTGGTACAACAGCACTGATTCCTGACGTTGTTGCTAAACTTGTGAAGAAAAATAAAGTGCCTTTGGTTATTATGATTCATCACGGTAATTATCTTAATGCGCCTTTCTGGGATTTTCGCCAGTACAGAAAAGTTCCTTTCCGTGCCACTATGAAACAAGTCCTTACCGCTGAACAAGTTCAGGAAATGTCAGTAGAAGAAATCAACGAAGTAATTCAGCGTGAAATGGATTATGACGATTACAAATGGCAAAAAGAGAATAACATTAGAATTACTGAAGATTTCCGTGCAGACGGTCTTAATAAAATCCTTTATCAATGTCCTCACTGTATGACAGAGGGTAAAATGGTAGGCAAAGGCATCCATCTTACTTGTGAAGAATGTGGAAAAGTTTGGGAAATGACCGAACTTGGTGAAATGAAAGCACTTCAGGGTGAAACTGAATTTTCTCATATTCCTGATTGGTATGAATGGGAGCGACAGAATGTTCGTAAAGAACTTCTTGATGGTACATACAAGTTTGAAGATAATGTTCATATTCATTCTCTACCCGGAATTGAGTTCATTGATTTAGGCGAAGGCAAGGTTACTCACGACCTTGAAAATGGCTTTGTAGTTACAGGTCATTATAACGGTCACGATTTTAAAATTCAGCGCTCTACCAAATCACTCTTTACTTTGCACATAGAATTTTTATACAAGAAACTTAATAAATCAGACAATTTTGATGTTTCTGTTAAAGACGATTCATTCTATTGTATTCCGTCTAAAAAAGATGTTGTTACAAAACTTATGTTTGCAACAGAAGAAGCATATAAAATTGTTAAAGAGAAATCTATAAAATAAGAGATATGATAAACAACAAACAGGTGTTCACTGAAGAAATACGCTATCCGGATAATGTAAAAAGATATGACCTGTCTAAACCACCGGTAAAACAGTCTAAAACTGCCTTAAGATTAACAAGACTGTTTTCAAAAGCATTGCTTCCGCTCCTTAGAAAAGGTCATAAAATTGAAAAAATTAATATGGACGGACTTAAACCACCGTATATACTTCTCTCAAACCATATGCAGTGGATGGATTTTCCTATTCTTTTTGATGCAACATATCCCGAAAAAGTTAATTTAGTGGCAGCAAATCACGTGTACTATAAGGACTATGCTTTGTTGGAAAAACTTGGTTGTATGTGCACGAGAAAATTCACAACTGATATAGGTCTTGTACGCAACTGCCATAGAGTTTTGCAAGATTACGGTGATATTTTCGCAATGTTTCCTGAGGCGAGATATTCTCCTGACGGAACACAATCCGTTTTGCCTCCTGCTATCGGCAAACTTGCAAAAAAGAATAAAGTTCCCGTGGTAATTTTGATTAATCACGGAAACTTTTTGAATCAACCATTCTGGTCACATTATAAATACAGAAAAGTGCCTTTTTATGCAACTATGAAACAGGTAATTACTGCTGAAGATGTTGAAAAACTAACTGTTGACCAAATAAATCAGATTATCGAAAAAGAATTTCAGTATGACGATTACAAATGGCAAAAGGATAACAACATCCTGATTACTGAAAAATATCGTGCTGACGGACTTCACAGGATTCTCTATCAATGTCCTCATTGTATGACAGAAGGCAAAATGATAAGCAAGGGAACTATCCTTACTTGTGAACATTGTAAAAAACAATGGGAAATGACAGAGCTTGGTGAACTCAAAGCTCTTCAAGGTGAAACTGAATTTTCACATATTCCTGATTGGTATAAATGGCAACGAGAAAATGTTCGTAAAGAACTTCTTAACGGAACATATGAGTTTTCTGACGAAGTTCAGACCTATGGATTTCCCGGAGTTTATGAATATATTAATCTTGGAAATGCAAAGGTTACTCACAACCTTGAAAATGGTTTTGTACTGACAGGAAATTATAATGGTCAGGATTACAGAATTAATAAGCCTGTATCATCACTTTACAGTCTGCACATTGAATACCAATTTGGTCATTTAAAAGGTGTTGACTGCTTTGAATTGCCAACAAAAAACGACTCAATTTATTGTATTCCTACAAATGAATATATGGTTACAAAGTTAAGTCTGGCAACGGAAGAGGCATATAAAATTGCAACAAATCGACAAAAAACAAATGGTAGAGTTTAATTACTCTACCATTTTTCTATATATTAAAAAGTCAAAATGAATTTCGGTTGTAAATCCGTTGTTTTTGAGGATTCTCTCTTCTGCACCCATTTCCGTCTTGAAATAATACGGTGTCATTCTGAAAAGATTTACTCCCATTTCACCATTTACGGTAATTTTGTTTTTAACTGAAATTCTGTCAACGAATTGAAAACCATCATATTCCGTATGTTTTTCGACCTTTTCATAAGTGTTTTCATACAAAATTTCTTTAAGTCCCATAAGGTGACTTTTACCGGGAACAGCATAAATCATATACCCTTCTTTTTTAAGGATTCTTGCCATTTCACTTTCCACCATAGGTGCGAAAATATTAAGAGCAAGGTCAAAACCTTCATCCAATAGGGGCATATTAAAGCAACTACCAACAGCGTAGTTGCATTTTTTATACTTTCCTGCGGCATAGCGTACTGCTTCCTTTGAAATATCAAAGCCAAAGAGTTCAAAATCACAATTGATAGCGTCTAATTTACCGTCATAATATCCTTCGCCACAACCACAATCAGCAATAAGTATCTTTTGTGATTTTTTAAAAAGAGAATTGACTATCTCACACAATTTTCCCGTAAAACAATCATAATATCGGTTTTCGAGAAATGCTCTGCGTGAAAGCACCATATCTTTTGAGTCGCCGGGATTATCAGAGTGCTTTTTGTTAACAGGTAACAGATTCACATATCCCTGCTTTGCAATATCAAAAGAATGGTTATTTTCACAGAGATATGTTTTCCCCTCAATATTCAATTTTGATTTGCAAATAGGACAAATGAACATAATAACACCTATAAAACAGCGGCAGAGGAATCCCCTCCACCGCCGTTAATTTTTATTTTGCAACGATATTTACAAGTTTACCCTTAACGTAAATTTCCTTGATAATATTTTTGCCATTAAGTTCTGCTGCGACCTTTTCGTCAGCTTTTGCCAAAGCGATAGCATCAGCCTGTTCAATGTCAGCAGGAACATTAAGCTTTGCACGGATTTTACCGTTAATCTGAACAACGATTTCGATTGTTTCATCAATGCACTTTGCTTCATCATATGCTGGCCATTCACCGTCAGCAGCAATCATTTTGCCATATCCGCAAGCTTCCCACATTTCTTCCGTAACATGAGGAGCGAATGGGTTAACAAGGAGAAGAAGTGCTTTGAGTTCTGCACGGTTAATTGAGCCCTTTGTATAAATTGAATTAAGAAGTGTCATAAGTGCTGCGATTGCAGTATTTTACTTAAGTGCTTCAATGTTTTCTGTTACTTTCTT
>JAZSKT010000259.1:0-3365 GCA_045534995.1 Candidatus Fimenecus sp. | reverse complement strand
CCATTACATAATTTTGTAGGGGACGACGACTCGGCGTCCCGTTTTCAGTTTGTCTGTATACTTGGTACGGGCTGCCGAGGTCGTCAGCCCCTACAAGTTACTCGATTGAAAACAGTTCTCTTGCGTTCTCGTTTGTCAAATCAAGAATTTCTTGTGCTGTAACTCCACGGAGTTCTGCAATTTTTTCTGCTGTGTACGGAATGTGCAAAGAATCGCATCTTTTTCCACGGAATGGCACGGGAGTCATATACGGTGCATCAGTTTCAATTAAAAGTTTATCGTCAGGGACAAACTTTGCAACCTCGCAAGGCTTAACAGCATTTTTGAATGTAACTGCACCACCAAGACCGATATACATACCGAGTTTTATAATCTCTTTTGCCATTTCCACACTACCGGAAAAACAATGGAGAACACCTTTTGGTCTGTACTTTTTGAGAATATTAAGAGTGTCCTCGTGGGATTCTCTGTCGTGGAAAATGATTGGTAAATCCAGTTCGTTTGCTAATTGAATCTGCTTTTCAAGTAATATGAGCTGGATTTCACGGCTTTCTTTTTCATAGTGATAATCAAGACCGATTTCACCGATGGCAACGCATTTAGGGTCTTTTGCCAACTCTTTTATTTTCTCCAAATCGCCGTCTTTGTATTCGCCGTTATCAAGTGGATGAAATCCCACAGCTGAATACACAAAATCATATTTGTGAGAAAGGTCAACTGCAAATTCAGATGTTTCTGTGTTTACACCACAACAGACAACACCCGATATTCCTTTTTCTTTAAAAGAAACGAGCAGTTCGTTTCTGTCTGGATTAAACTGCTCGTCGTCATAATGTGCATGTGAATCAAATATGTTATGATACATTATCTTATTCTCGCTCCGTTTGGCATATCCTTGTCAACAAAAATTACCTTTGCATCTTCTTCGGTAACATCAGCAGCAAGAATCATACCGTTAGATTCAACACCGCAGAGAACTGCGGGCTTAAGGTTTGCAACAACAATAACCTTTTTACCGATTAAATCTTCAGGTTTGTACCATTTTGCAATACCACTTGCGACGATTCTGTCTGTGCCTGTACCGTCGTCAAGAGTGAGTTTAAGAAGCTTTTTAGCCTTTTTGATTGGCTCACAATTTTTAACTTCTGCAACACGGAGTTCAACTTTCATAAAGTCGTTGAATTCGATTGGTGCGAGTCCTTCAATTTTTGGTGCGGGAGCATTTGCCTTTTCTTCAGCCTCTTTTTTAGCCTGTAATTCAGCAATTAACTTTTCACCATCAATTCTTGAGAAAAGTGGAGTAGCAGTACCAACTTTAATACCTGCTTCAAGTCCGCCCCACTCCTGAATGCTTTCATAAGTTGCAGGAGCTACATTTAACTGCTCTGCAATCTTAACTGCAGTTTCAGGCATAATAGGGGAAATAAGTGCTGAAAGAACACGAATACCTTCAAGAAGATTATAGAGAACTGTGCCAAGTTTTTCCTTTGATGCTTCATCTTTAGCGAGAGCCCAAGGCATTGTTTCGTCAATGTATTTATTGCAACGACGTGCGAAGTTGATTACACATTCAACTGCATCACTCATTTTGTATTCTGAAATGTATTTGTCGAAACCTGCAAGTGCTTTCTTTGCACTTTCCTTAAGGTCTTCGTCAAATTCAGTAGGAGAAGTTGGAGCCTGAACAACACCGTCAAAGTATTTGTTCTGCATTGCAATAGTTCTGTTTACAAGATTACCGAGAGTATTCGCAAGGTCTGTGTTGAAACGGTCAATCATAGCCTCGTAAGTGATTGAGCCGTCGTGAGCATGTGGCATTTCTGAAAGAAGATAGTAACGAACTGCATCAACACCGAAAATCCCTGTCAAATCGTCAGCATAAATAACATTACCACGAGATTTACTCATCTTGTCTTCGCCTTGGAGCAACCAAGGATGTCCATATACTTGTTTTGGCAACGGAATACCAAGAGCCATAAGAGTGATGGGCCAGTAAATTGTGTGGAAACGAACAATATCCTTACCTATAATATGGCAATCAGCAGGCCAATATTTATTAAACTGTTCATTGTTTCCGTCTGGGTCATACCCAATACCTGTAATGTAGTTGAGAAGTGCATCGAACCATACATATACAACATGTCTGTCATCAAAAGGAACAGGAACACCCCATTTGAAAGATGTACGAGAAATGCACAAATCCTGAATACCCGGTTTAATAAAGTTGTTAAGCATTTCTTTTTTGCGTGCTTCAGGATAAATGAAGTTTTCGTTATTTTCAATGAATTCTTCAAGTTGTTTCTGGTATTTAGAAAGTTTGAGGAAATATGCTTCTTCTTTAGCTTTCTTAACTTCTCTGCCACAGTCAGGACATTTGCCGTCAACTAATTGGCTTTCAGTCCAGAAAGACTCGCAAGGAGTACAGTAAAGACCTTCATATTCACTTTTATAAATATCACCTTGGTCATAAAGTTTCTGGAAAATCTTCTGAACTGCTTTTTCGTGATAGTCGTCAGTTGTACGAATAAAATGGTCGTAAGTTGTATTCAAAAGGTCGCAAATACCTTTGATTTCGCCTGCAACCTTGTCAACATATTTTTTAGGGCTGATACCAGCTTCGTTGGCGTATTCCTCAATTTTCTGTCCGTGCTCGTCAGTACCTGTCATAAAGAAAACATCAAAGCCCTGCATTCGCTTGTACCTCGCAATGGCATCGGTCAACACGATTTCATAACTGTTGCCGATATGAGGTTTGCGTGATGTGTACGCAATGGCTGTTGTGATGTAAAACTTTGGCTTTTCACACATAGAAAACGCCCCTTTCTGAAAATTTTTACGACAAGATTATTTTTTGTCGCATATATTATAGTATTATACTAAACATTCCCAATATTTTCAAGGAGTTTATTGTAATTTCTTCAAGTGTCATTCTGAGGAACAAAGTGACGAAGAATCTCTATTATTGTAAACAGCGTTCTGGTTGAGATTCTTCACTGCGTTTAGAATGACAGGACCCTCTATAAAAAATTATTTGAAAAAAATAAAAAAAATTGAAAAAAAGTGTTGACAAATCATTTTTAATGTGGTAAATTATACGAGCCGCTGAAAACAGCAGCAAAAAAATGTGGGAGCATAGCTCAGCTGGGAGAGCATCTGCCTTACAAGCAGAGGGTCACAGGTTCGAGCCCTGTTGTTCCCACCAAATGGCCCGGTAGTTCAGTTGGTTAGAACGCTAGCCTGTCACGCTAGAGGTCGACGGTTCGAGCCCGTTCCGGGTCGCCATTTCCGGAGGATTCAATAGAGTTCTCTATTTGCCTCTGTAGCTCAGTTGGTAGAGCAGTGGACTGAAAATCCACGTGTCGCTG
>JAZSKT010000149.1:0-5935 GCA_045534995.1 Candidatus Fimenecus sp. | reverse complement strand
GTGTGGACTTATGCTTCCTGTTACAGACAACAGTAAAATATCAGTTTTTGATAATGTCCTTGCTGACATCGGTGACGAACAGAGCATTGAACAATCACTTTCCACATTTTCTGCACATATGTCAACCATAGTTGATATTTTAAAAACTGCCGATGACCGTAGCCTTGTTCTTATAGACGAATTGGGTGCAGGTACAGACCCTGTTGAGGGTGCCGCTCTGGCAGTTGCAATTCTTGAAAATTTAAGACAAAAAGGTGCAAAAATTGCATCAACTACGCATTATTCCGAATTAAAAGAGTATGCTTTAAAGACAAACAGAGTAGAAAACGGCTGTTGTGAATTTGATGTAGCATCATTAAAACCAACTTACAGACTTCTTATTGGTATGCCCGGTCGTTCAAATGCCTTGGCTATTGCAGGCAGACTTGGAATTGACGAGAGTATAACCGATTTTGCAAAGGCTCTTATTTCCGAAGAAGATACTCGTTTTGAAGATGCCGTTGATACTCTCGAAACTGCTCGTAAAGCCCTTGAAGATGACCGTCAGAAAATGGAAGAAGAAAAAATTGCAATTCTTCGTCAAAAGGAAAATGCCGAAAAAGCACTTGAAAAAGCAAAGGCGCAAAGTGAAAAGGAAATTACAAGAGCAAAACAAGAGGCTGAAAGAATTGTTGAAAATGCCCGCAGAGCAGGTAATTCACTTCTTCTCGAAATTGAGCAACTGAAAAAAGAACAGGCAAAGACAAAAAATCTTCAGGAAATTGCAAGAAAAGCAAAGGCCGCTATGGGCAAACAGCTTGATAAAATGGATGAAATTCAGCAGGGACTTGAAGATGAAGACGGAAATTATACCTTGCCAAGACCATTGAAAGTAGGGGACAGAGTCTTTGTCAAAACTCTTGGTGGTGAAGCAGAGGTTATTTCTGTTGATGAAAAGAAAAATGCAGTTCAGGTTCAGTCAGGTATGATAAAAATGAAAGCAGATATATCTGATGTTCGTTTGCTTGGTGGTCAGAAAGCACCTAAAAAACAGTCGGGCGGAATGAGAACTGTTCACACAGGCTCATCAAAAGCCACAGCATCTTCTAATTCATCTATTGATTTGAGAGGTAAAACTGTTGAAGAATCAATGCTTGACCTTGACACATTTATTGATAACGTTCTTCGTACCGGTCTTAATGAAATCACAATTATTCACGGCAAAGGTACAGGTGCTTTGAGGAAAGGTATTCATATTTATCTTCGCAAACATCCTAATATCCGAACTTTCCGTCTGGGAGTTTTTGGTGAGGGTGAAGACGGTGTTACTATTGCGGAACTTAAATAGCTGTTGAAAAGTTTATTATACTGTGGTAAAATAAAAATTAAATAAGAATATAAAAAAGGAGATTTACATAATGGATAAAAGATGGATTATTGCATTGGTTATAATACTTGTAATTGTTGTTGTATTTTCTGCATGTAAGGGTAATAATGATGATGAAACAACAACTGAATCCACAACAGAAACAACAACCGAGTCTACAATTGAGTCTACAACTGAACCTACAACCGAGTCAACAACTGAATCTACAACCGAATCTACAACTGCATCTGTAAAAGAACCCACATCAAAAGATGAAACGGAAACTAAAGCAGAACCAACCACAGAAGAGGATGAAGTAACTCTTGGTGAGGGAGACGATGTCATTTTTGAAGAAAATGATATAATATTCAGTGACGATGACTTGTATTTTGGTGATGAACCTGAAAATGAAAGAAAAGAAGACCAAGTTAGTTGGGATGTAATAAAAAACTCTTGACAAACACATAGTTATTTAGTATAATGTCGTTCTGTAAAGCCCAATTGCTTTACAGAACGATTTTTTTATTGAAAGGTTGGTGTCAAAAGTGGCAAACAGTATTGAAATCACAATGCTTCTTGATTTGTACGGTGAAGCGTTAACTGTAAAACAGCGTGATTATCTTAACTTTTACTACAATGACGACCTTTCTCTTTCTGAAATTGCTGAAAATGAGGGAATTACCCGTCAGGGAGTGCGCGATGCTATCAAAAGAGCAGAGGCGTTGCTTTTCGATATGGAGTCAAAGCTTAAGTTTTCCCAGAAACTTGAAAAGTTTCAGTCAGGACTTGAGGACATCATAAAGTGTGCTGACGAAATAAATGAGCATAATTTATCTCATGGTCTTTCCCGCGAAATTAATGATAAAACAGTTAAGATAAAGTCAATTGCACTTTCCTTGACAGAGTAGGTGATGTTATGGCATTTGAAGGTTTATCCGATAGACTTGAAGCCGCTTTTCAAAGACTGAAAAGTAAGGGAAGTCTTAATGAAAAAGATGTCAGAGAAGCAATGCGAGAAGTTCGTCTTGCACTTTTGGAAGCTGACGTTAACTATAAGGTTGCCAAGGACTTTACCGTAAAAGTTACTGAACGTGCTATCGGTGCTCAGGTTATGGAAAGTCTTACACCTGCACAGATGGTTATTAAAATCGTCAATGAAGAACTCACAGAACTTATGGGTGGTACTCAGACAAGACTTGCTTATGCGAGCCATCCGCCAACAGTTATTATGATGTGTGGCCTTCAGGGTTCAGGTAAAACAACACATTGTGCAAAGATTGCGCGAAAGCTTAAACGCGAAAATCACAGACCGTTGCTTGTTGCCTGCGATATTTATCGTCCTGCTGCTATCAAGCAGTTGCAGGTTGTTGGTGAGCAGGTTGGTGTTCCTGTTTTTGAAATGGGACAGACAAATCCTGTTACAATTGCAAAGGAAGCAATCAAACTTGCTAAGGATAAGGGCTATGATTATGTCTTTATCGATACAGCCGGTCGTTTGCATATTGATACAGAGCTTATGAACGAGCTTAAGAATATCAAGAGCGAGGTTCATCCTCATGAAATTCTTCTCGTTATTGATGCAATGCTCGGTCAGGATGCTGTGACAGTTGCAAGTACGTTCAACGATGAACTTGGTATCGACGGCCTTGTTCTTACAAAGATGGACGGTGATACCCGTGGTGGTGCTGCGCTTTCTGCAAGAGCAGTTACGGGTAAACCAATCAAGTTTGTTGGTTTGGGTGAAAAGTTAGATGAGCTTGACTATTTCTACCCTGACCGTATGGCATCCCGAATTCTCGGTATGGGCGACGTGCTTTCTCTTATTGAAAAGGCTGAAATTGCTCTTGACGAGAAAAAGGCAGCAAAGCTTGAAGCGAATTTGCGTAAAAACAAATTTGACCTTGAAGATTTGCTTGACCAGTTTGAACAGCTTAATAAAATGGGTAGTATGAAAGATATTCTTTCTATGCTTCCCGGAATTAATAAAAAGATTAAGGATGTTGATGTTGACGAACGGCAACTTGACAGAATGAAAGCAATTATTTTGTCAATGACACCAAAAGAACGTCGAAATCCTGATATTATCAATCCGTCACGTAAGCGTAGAATTGCATTGGGTTGCGGAATGCAGGTTGAGGATGTCAACAGACTTCTGAATCAGCACCGTCAGATGCAGAAAATGTTTAAGCAGATGAATTCCGGCAAAATGCGTCGTCAGCTCAAGAGAATGGGCGGCATGAACGGATTCGGTGGTATGGGTGGTCCCGGTGGTATGGGCGGCTTCCCTATGTAATGTATATAACACAAAAGTGTTTATAAAATAAAATTTTTATATATTTGGAGGAAACAAAAATGGCAGTAAAAATCAGACTTCGCAGAATGGGTGCTAAGAGAGCTCCTTTCTACAGAGTAGTAGTTGCAGATTCTCGTTACCCAAGAGACGGCAGATTTATCGAGGAAATTGGTACTTACAATCCAATGACAAATCCTGCTGAAATTAAGATTGATAACGAAAAAGCAGCTCAGTGGATTAAGAATGGCGCACAGCCAACTGACACAGTTAAGGTTATTCTTAAGAAGAGCGGCGCTATTAAATAAGAAAGGTTTTTGAAAAAATGCAGGAACTTCTTATTACAATAGTTAAGGGACTTGTTGAAAATCCTGACGCTGTTATCGTTACCGTTGACGAGCCTGACGACCGTGGTGTTGTTGTGTATCACCTTCACGTTGCTGAAGAAGATATGGGAAGAGTTATCGGTAAACAGGGCAGAATTGCAAAGGCTATCAGAACAGTTGTTAAAGCCGGTGCAACTCGTACAGGAGAAAAAGTTCAGGTCGACATCGACTAAGATTACAATTTAGGCAGACGGTTTTGGGCTTGTCTGCCTTTTTGTAACTTGTAGGGGTCGGCGTCTTCGACGACCCGAAAGGTGTAAATTTATGATTAAAGATTATCTCGAATTGGGTCAGATTGTGTCAACACACGGAATTAAAGGTGAAATGCGTTTTAATCCTTGGTGTGATACTCCTGATTTTGTTAAGAAATTCAAAACTCTTTATTTTGACAATAAAGGCGAAAATAGTATAAAGGTCGTTTCAGCACGTCCTCACGGAAACGTGGTAATTTTAATGCTTGACGGTATAGATGATATTGACAAGGCTCGAGCACTGAAGAATAAAGTGCTTTATATGAAACGAAGTGAAGCTAAACTTTCAAAAGGCACTTGGTTTATTCAGGAACTTTTTGATTGTAAGGTTATTGATGATAACACAGGCAAGGAACTTGGTATCATAACCGATGTCAGCGAAACAGGTGCAAACGATGTGTGGCACATTAAGACTTCCTACGGAGAAGTGCTTATCCCTGCAATAAAACAGGTAGTGGTTTCTGTTGATGTGGAAGAAGGAATAGTAAAAATCAATCCTATAAAAGGACTTTTTGAAGATGAAAATTAACATAATGACACTTTTTCCCGAAATGTGCGAAACTGTACTTTCCGAAAGTATCATTGGCAGAGCAAGGGAAAAAGGCTATGTGGAAATAAATTGCATAAATATAAGAGATTATACTCTTGATAAGCACCGCCGTGTGGATGACGCTCCTTACGGTGGCGGTATGGGTATGCTTATGCAGACTCAACCAATTGCAGATTGTTATAAGGCAATTTGTGAAAAAAGTGAAAATAAGAATCATTTGATTTATATGTCACCTTGCGGTGAAGTTCTCACACAGAAAAAAGTGAAGGAATTGGCACTTATGCCTGAAATCACCATTCTCTGCGGTCACTATGAGGGTGTTGATCAGCGTGTTATTGACACCTTGGTTGATGAACAGATTTCAATTGGCGATTATGTTCTTACAGGTGGCGAGTTACCTGCGCTTGTTCTTGCAGATTCAATCTCAAGAATGTTAGAAGGCGTTTTGCCCAATGATGAGGCAAAGGAACTTGAAAGTCACTATAACGGACTTCTGGAATACCCTCAATATACAAGACCATATGAATGGAATGGTTTAAAGGTTCCTGATGTTCTGATTTCCGGTCATCACGAAAATATTGACAAATGGCGTCGAGAACAATCTCTTTTGGTGACTGCGAAAAATCGACCCGATATGCTCGAAAAGGCAGAGTTGACCGCGAAAGATAAGGAATTTTTAAAAGAAAAAATCAAATGAAATTTGTTGAAAAATGATTTTTAAAGATTTAAAACAGCAATACTACATATTGCAAGGATGGAAAAAATGAAGTTTAAAGTAATAACTAAATCAGAAGTAATAAAATATATTGCAATTTTTCTTGCATTTGTTTTGTTAATTACAACAGTAGTTTTCGGTGTAAGAAATCGTAATAAGGCACAAAGAATTGAAGAATTAAACAGTCAAATCGCAGAAAATGAATCACTTATCAGTGAAAAAGTGTCAGAAAAAGATTTCTTGGAAGAAGAAAAAAACAATCTTGATAAGTCTTATAAGGACAAGCTTAATAAACAGGAAGACAGCTACGAAAGTGTTGTTGATGAACTTAACAACAAAATTGATGAACTGAATAAACAGTTGTCAACAAAAAAGCCTGATAAAGAAACAACCACAAA
>JAZSKT010000155.1:0-1987 GCA_045534995.1 Candidatus Fimenecus sp. | reverse complement strand
TCATTACCGCCGACAACACCTAATTCAGCCTCAACCGTCGCACCATATTTATCAGCCATCTGGCGAACCTGTTTTACTGCACGGATATTTTCTTCCAAAGGAAGTGTTGAACCATCAAACATTACTGAAGTAAATCCGAGTTCAAGAGCTTTCTGTACAGTTTCAACTTTAAGACCGTGGTCAAGATGTACTGCAATATCAACTTTGGAATTCTTTGCAGCAGAAATCATCATAGGGCCCATAAGCTCAAGAGGTGAATTTTTAAGTCTGCACTCTGCAATCTGAAGAATTATGGGCATATTGAGTTCTTCGGCAGCAGCCACAGCACCCATAACCATTTCCATATTGCCAACACTGAATGCACCAACTGCAATGTTGTTTTTTTCGGCATAATCAAGCAATTGTTTCATTGGAACTAAAGCCATAAAAGCACACTCCAATCCATTTTGTTATAATTAATTTATTGTATCACTTTACACGCATAAAATCAATGTTTTACAGGTAAAAAATAGAAGGGTTTTTCTGTACAAAATAACAAAAAACAGTCCGCTCACACCATTGTAAACGGACTGTTAAATCAATTGTTTTTTTAGTAACCGCTGAATAAATCGGGTTGCAATTTATTTAACCCATTTGAGTTTCCACATAGCGAACGCACCGAGTACAGATGCGATAATACCTGGGAAAAGAAGAGTTCCTGCGTCCAAAGTCGGAGCAAAAAGTAAAACAACAAGCATAATAAGGATTGGGAAAATTGAAATCTTCCAATGCTTTGAGAAATATCCTGCTGCCAACGCACCGAAAAGTGCAGGCTGAACCTGTTTGAAAGCAGGCATTAAAAGTTCGCTGTTTGTAAATGCAGGAAGGAAAGGTTTGAACACCAAAACACCGATTGCAATAATAATTGTTGTAACGATAGAAGATGTTGCAATAGCAATTGTTGAAATAACTTCCCCTTCCTCGCTGTTTGCCTTTACCTTCGCATTTTCCATAGAGCTGATTGCACAAGGAAGTTTAAGGTTTGTAATATTACCTGTTACGAATGAAAGGTATGTACCACCTGCACCAAGCATTGGTGTATAAACTAAAACTTCAATAACTGCAAGTGACCAGTAAAGCGGAATAAGTTTCATAAGTCCACTCATAACACCGCTTAAAGATGGCCACACACCTAAGTACAAGCAAATTGAAAGCGGGAACATAATAAGTACACAAAGAGCTGTAATACTTGAAATTCTACCCCACGCATGGACACGGTCAAAATATGTTCTTTCTGCTTTATTAGTCTTTTTCATAAATTAACCCCTCCATTCCAAAATAGCAAGTTCAGGTGGTAAAACGTTGTATGCAACAACTGCAACCACCATTGCAATAATCATACCGATTGGCATAACAAACGGTTCAAGCCAAGTGAGTTTAAGTTTCTTTGCAACGAATTCAAGAATCAAAGATGCTGCAACTGCAACAACCAATGTGATTACAGATAACACACCTGCACCGTCACCGAATGTTTCAGGCTTACCTTTACCTGCAATAGCACGTGCTACGAATGCACCGATAAGACCGATAAATACAGCAGGAGTTAAAAGGTCAATAAAGCCTGCAATACCGCCTGATTTCTTTTCTGTTGTTTCCTCTTTTGCTTCGTCTTTCTTACCTAAATTAAGCATCTTTCTATGCAAAGGTTTTGCAACAAAAGGTAACAGAACAAGTGAGAAACAGATACCGAGAGTCATAACCCAAGCAACGCCTGCAAAAACTTCAGGGTCAGTAATTACTGATGAGATACCACCCTCCTGACCGAATGCAGTCATAGCGTCACCTGCTGCTTTTGTTTCGTATAACAAGTTGCCGAGAACAGACAATCTTACCCAAGGGATTACCAAGCCCAATGACGGTGCCAAAACAATAACCGTAGCAAGAACTGATAATGCTGACGGAATTGTGAAAACAGCACTTGATGTAACTGCATCACGCAATTTTTTCT
>JAZSKT010000211.1:0-3399 GCA_045534995.1 Candidatus Fimenecus sp. | reverse complement strand
TGCTCCATTATTTATTTCATAGCAAAGGAGCTTTGGTGATATGAAGAAAGGCAGTTTGTTGAAGCAAATCTTTACTATATTTCTTATAATCGTATTATTTATTTTATTTAATTTCAGTGTTTATATGTTGTTGACAGTTCGTCTTGCCAACAATTTTAGTGATACATCACAAGCAAAAATGGTTGATGTGAGTTTGTATCTTCCTCACGAGGAAAATTCTGATTTGGCAAGAGTCCAGTCATCGTTAAAACTTACTGATAATTTACCTGTTTTAGACGGTGCGGCAGCACTTGTTCCCGTATATGCATCAATTATTGATTGCGTTTATCCTAAAGGCTCAGTAACCTATGAGGGCGGAAGTTTCTCTGACGATAATTTCTATGGTGAAAATTTTGCACCTGACAGTAAAATGCAATACAAAAACACCGTTCGCGGATATGAGGCGATTGTTGACGGCACAACAGATATTTTGTTCTGTGCTTCACCATCAGCAGAGCAAAAGGCTTATGCAGAAGAAAAAGGCGTTGAATTAGTTTATGTTCCCGTTGGACTTGACGGATTTGTGTTTTTCGTCAACGAAAAAAATCCTGTTGACAACCTGACAACACAACAAATTCGTGATATTTACGGTGGTAAATACACAAACTGGGCACAAGTTGGCGGTCCTAACAGAATCATCAATCCCGTTACAAGATTAGAGGGTAGTGGAAGTCAGTCAGCAATGAACTCCTTTATGGGTGAAACAAAAATTGCACCCAAGTCCCCTCTTGCAATTACAGGCGGTTCAATCGGCTTTTCATTCCGTTATTATATGGACGGAATAGTTGCAAATAACAGCGTTAAAATGCTGTCCTTAAATGGTGTTGAGCCAAGTGCAGAGAACATACAAAACGGTACTTACCCCATTGTTGCGAAATTCTATGCCATTTATCGTGCTGACAACGAAAATGAAAACATTCCTGTTCTTATTGATTGGCTCCTTTCTGAAGAAGGTCAGACACTCATTGAAGAAAGTGGATATGTAAGAATAAAATAATATTTTTTGTTTTAGCTCCCTCATATGAGGGAGTTTTTGTAACTGTGCATTCATTGACAAAATATTGGTAATATGATAAAATTTTTAGTTGATAATAAAAATGAAAAAGTTAATTTTTTGATATATTGAATTAAGGTGATTTAATGGAATTCTGCGTTTTGACTGCAGACGAATACAGAGAATTTTTAAAAGGCAATCCTCAGACATCTTTTATGCAGACAGTTGAGTTATCTGAACTCAAAAAGGAAAACGGAAGTAAAATTCATTTTGTTGGTGTAAAAGAAAATGGTGTTATCATTGCGGGTTCAATGATTTTAGAGGACAAGTCTATTTTAAATCAAAAGCAGTTCTATGCTCCTCGTGGTCTTATTGTTGACTATCACAACAAGGAATTACTTGGTTTTTTCACTAAAGAATTGAAGAAATACATTAAAAAGCACGGTGGCTTTATTCTCACTATCGACCCGAATGTGCTTTACAGAATCCGTACACCTGAAGGTGAAATAATGGATGATGACAAGCCCAATGACGAAGCTGTGAATAATCTTCTTGACCTTGGGTTTAAGCATTACGGTTTCAACATCTATCTTGATGCTTTACAGGTCAGATGGTGTTGTCGTTTTGAGCTTGATGAGGACTATGAAACCAAAAAGGCGAAGTTTTCAAAGCAGACAAGAAAGAACATCAATTCCTGTATCAAAAAAGGTCTTTTGGTTAAGGAAGGTACAATTGACGACCTTCAGGTTATGGCTGAAATTTTTGAAACCACTTCAAAGCGTCGTAATTTCTTTTACAGAAGTCTTGAATACTACCAGAAAATGTATAAGCACATGAAAGATTTAATGACAATTTATGTGGCTTATCTTGACCCTGATATTTATTATGAGCATACACAGAATTTACTTCAAAATGCAAAGAAAAACTATGAAAGTGTGCTTCAGAAAATTGAAAAACTTACTGCAGGTGAACGACTTCTCAATCAAAAGGAAGAAGCAGAAAGACAAGTTGCAAAGTACGAGAAAGAATTAGAAAAGGCAGAGCAGTTCAAAAAGGAAAACCCTGACGGCAAGGCTATCGGCTGTCTTCTTTCACTTCGCAGTGGTGACGAATACTTGACACTTTCAAGCGGTGTTTTAATGGAATACCGTCAGTTCACTCCAAAGTATCTTATGTATGAGCATCACATTAAAGAGGCATACAAAGAGGGCTTTAAATACTGTAATTTCTATGGTATTACAGGTGACTTTAACCCTGAAAATGAGTATTACGGAATTTACGAATTCAAAAAAGGCTTTAAGCCTAATGTTACTGAATACATTGGTCAGTTTGAATTGAAAATCAGTCCATTTTATGACGTATATAAGCTTTTAAAGAATATTAAAGGACGCATTTAGAAATGAAAATAGTTAATTTAGAAAAACAGGAATTTATTGATTTTTGTAATGAAAATTCACAGGCTTCATTTTTCCAGTCCCCTTATTGGATTGAAATCAAGGAGCAAAACGGGTGGTCAGGCGAGATTTTAGGCGTTAAGGAAAACGGTAAAATCGTTATCGCCACTGTTTTGTTGTACAAGAGCCTTAAGGGAATTGTTAAATTTGCTTATGCTCCACGAGGATTTTTAATAGATTATTCTAATTTCCAATTACTTGAAGAATTTACAAAGGAAATCAAGGAATATCTTAAAAGCAAGAATATCGCATTTCTTAAAATCAATCCTTATGTTGATTATCAGCTTCGTGATGTTCACGGAAATGTAATCCCTGACACAAAAAATGATGCTTTGATGGATAAGTTCAAGTCCTTGGGATATATTCACTATGGTTTTTATGTGGATATGGATGAAAAGAAAGATTTGGAGCCAAGATGGATTTCTGTTCTTGATATTAAAGACAAGACCATTGACGAACTTTTTAAGAATTTCCGCAGCGGAACAAAATGGGGCATAAATAACAGTAAGAAAAATTTCATTACGCTTACCCCGGCTGACGAAAATAATCTTGTTGAATTCAAAAATCTTATGAAGCATACTGCTGAAAGACGCGAGTTCATTGACCGTCCCCTCTCCTATTATCAGAATATGTTTAAAGTGCTTGACAAAGAGAATGCTGTCAAGGTGCTTTTAGCAGAAGTTAATCTTAAGGAATTACTTGATTTTACACAGTCAAGATTTGATAAAAACGCAAAGCGTCTTCAAGTTATTGAAGGTAATCCTAAAAAGATTAACGAATATAATGAAATCAAGTCTGAACAAGAAAGTATTTCAAAGAAGCTTGAAGTAATGACTGCAGATGTAAAAGAATACGGTGACAAGAAGATAATTGCCGGTGGCTGGTATATGCTTTATGGCAGAGAAGTTGTAT
>JAZSKT010000229.1:0-3866 GCA_045534995.1 Candidatus Fimenecus sp. | reverse complement strand
ATAAGCGAGCCACTTGCATGAGCGTGACATATAGCCATAGCAAGTGCATCGGCAGTATCGTCAGGCTTTGGAATTTTATCGAGTTTTAAAATAACTCTTGTCATTTCCTGAACCTGTTTCTTTTCGGCCCTACCGTAACCTACAACACTCTGTTTCACCTGTAATGGAGTATATTCAAAAATATCCAAACCATTCTTCTGTGCTGCAAGGTTAATAACGCCTCTTGCTTGTGCCACATCAATAACTGTTTTTGCATTGGTGTTATAGAAAAGTTTTTCGATTGCCAATGCATCGGGCTTATATTTATTTATTATGTCCTGTATTCCGTCATAAACCGTTTCAAGTCGCTCATTAAAAGGAGTTTTTGCTTCAGTTGTAACTGCACCGTAAGCCACTACCTGAAAACGATTAGCGGTATAGTCAATAACTCCCCAACCAACGATTGCATAGCCAGGGTCGATACCTAAAATTATCATGACATACTACCTCACTATATATTCGTATAATTATATCACATTACATTATAAATGGCAAGAAAAAAGAGGCTTTTTTGAACCTCTTTAATACATAATTTTCAGTTTGTTAATAAATGAATTTAATTGTTGAATTATCGACTCCCTCTGACGAGAGAGGCATAAGAAAAGGAGCGATTCAAGAATCGCCCCTACAATTACGAATTACACATTACGAATTGCGAATTATTTTTTGTTGTTTTTGTCGCGTTCGCGGATAACGAAACGGGTTGGTGTGCCTTCGAGTCCGAAAACTTCGCGGATTTGGTTATCAATATATCTCTGATAACTGTAATGGAACAAGTCTTTATTGTTCACAAAGCACACGAATGTTGGTGGTCGTGTTGATGCCTGAGTCATATAGTAAATCTTAAGGCGTTTACCTTTATCTGACGGTGGCTGAACACGAGCTGTTGCATTTGCAAGAACATCGTTAAGTTTACCTGTTGAAATTCGCATTGCATTCTGACTGTCAACAAACTTAATAAGTTCAAAAAGTCTGTCAAGTCTTTGACCTGTTTTTGCAGAAATAAAGATAATCGGCGCATAGCTCATAAATGAGAAATCAATCATAAGCTTTTTACGATACTTATCCATTGTAGTACCGTCTTTTTCGACCAAATCCCACTTATTTACTGCGATAATACAAGCTTTACCAAGCTCGTGAGCAATACCTGCAACCTTTGAGTCCTGTTCTGTAAAGCCTTCGTTTGCATCAATCATAATAACGCAGACATCTGCTCTTTCAACAGCCATTCTCGCTCTGATTACAGAGTATTTTTCAATTTGGTCTTCAACCTTACTTTTACGGCGAAGTCCTGCAGTATCAATAAACATAAATGAACCGTGTTCATTGTCGATATATGTGTCAGTTGCATCTCTTGTAGTACCTGCAATATTAGAAACGATAACTCGCTCCTCACCCGCAATTTTGTTAACAAGTGAAGATTTACCTGCATTAGGTTTACCAATAACAGCAACTTTTACCGTTTCGCTTTCGTCTTCGATTTCTGCATCTTCAGGAAGATATTCAAGGACTTTATCAAGCAAGTCGCCTGTACCGTGACCGTGAGCAGCAGACACCTGAATCGGGTCACCAAGACCTAAATTGTAAAACTCATAAAATTCTGCAGGTGGCTCGCCCAATGAGTCAGCCTTATTTACACAAAGAATAATAGGCTTATTACTCTTAATAAGCATTGTTGCAACTTCTTCGTCTGTAGCAACAACACCTGTTCGTACATCTGTTACGAAAATAATAACATCAGCACTATCAATGGCAAGTTGTGCCTGACGACGCATCTGTGAAAGAATAATATCGTCTGAATATGGCTCGATACCGCCTGTATCAATCAAAAGCATTTCGTGACCAAGCCATTCACAATCGCCATAGATTCTGTCACGAGTAACACCGGGTGTATCGTCAACTATTGATAGTCTTTTGCCGATAAGCTTATTAAAAAGTGTACTTTTACCTACATTTGGACGACCAACAATCGCCACTACGGGTTTTGCCATTATTTCACCCCCAAAATATCTCTTAAAACCTGACCGCCGTCACCATTGGTCAGAATAATTTTCGTATTTAATCTCTCTTGTAATTCCTCAACGGTCATATCATCAAGAAACTTATTTTTATTCTCGGTATGATTTGTGTAATCACTTATCATTGAACTTGGCAACAGTAAATATTCACCTAAATCACAATCTTTTAACTGTTCATAAAGGTCAACACCTGTCACAAGTCCCGAAACTGTTATAGTTTCACCGAAAAAGTTATTGATTATTTTTTTGACCTGAACATCAATATTAAATTTTTCTTTTGCCTTTTTAGAAAGTTCAAAAAGATAAGGATAAAAATCAACGCCTGTTGCTAAAGTTACCTTTTTATTCACAGATGTTTCGTTACAATATTCAAGTTCTTCAATAAATTCGTTATAAAATGAACGGACAAGACCCACACCGTTATCAAGTTGAGGGTAACCGTCGTAATAATCTTCATTAGGCAACTCACGTTCTGCCTTAATGAAGAATTCATCAGCGGGATACACAAGTCCTACTCCAAA
This sequence comes from Candidatus Fimenecus sp., assembly GCA_045534995.1. Classification (GTDB taxonomy): domain Bacteria; phylum Bacillota; class Clostridia; order Oscillospirales; family Acutalibacteraceae; genus Fimenecus. Next base: position 1,288 of record JAZSKT010000229.1, on the reverse strand, counting down.
TTCCTTACGGAATGTATTAGAATATTCCTCAATTATATCAATGGTTTCCCCTGCTGTTTTCTTATTATACGGTTCGATTTTTTCGAGTCCGTCACGGAATTTTGTAAGTCCAACGGGAACTGCCGCAATACTCTGTACTGCAGGATAAAAAGCAGATAACTCCTCAATACTTCGTCTTAATTCATCACCGTCATTGATACCGGGACAAAGAACAAGCTGAGTATTCATCTGAATCCCCGCATCAGCAAATCTTTTAATGATTTCAAGGCTTTTACCTGCATTTTTATTCTTCATCATCTGAACTCTGAGTTCCGGGTTCATTGTATGAACAGAAATGTTCACAGGACTGATGTGCATTCTGATAATGCGTTCAATTTCATGCTCGGAAATGTTTGTAAGTGTAATATAGTTACCGAAAAGAAAGGAAAGACGGCTGTCATCATCCTTAAAATAAAGGCTTTCGCGTAATCCCTTTGGTAACTGGTCAATGAAGCAGAAAATACATTTGTTTTTACAATGCTGTTGCTTGTCCATAAGGTATGTCTGAAACTCAAGACCACAATCTGTATTTTCAGTTTTAATAACCTTATATTTTCCGTCCTTACACTTAAATGTCATGGTGATATTCTGCTCTGTCATATAAAAGTCAAAGTCCAGCACATCCATAATTTCATTACCGTTGATTTTAAGCAACTCGTCACCTGCCGAAATGCCTTTTAAAGCACAGACAGACATAGGTTTTACATTATTTATTTTAACTGACAAAGCAATCACCTCTCATTCATGAAATCGTTAATATTTTTAAGCAAGACTAAAAGGCGGAGAGAAATCGTTCTTTCCGCCTTCCTTAATACTTAGGATGATTTAAAAGGAATTAAGCCTCTTCTTTAAGAGCAACAACCTGTCTACCCTTATACTGTCCGCATTCACCGCAAACTCTGTGAGGTCTCTTATAACCACCGCAATTTGGGCACTTTACAAGCTCAGGAGCTGTCATCTTCCAAACGTTTGAACGTCTCTTGTCTCTTCTTGTTTTTGAAACTCTTCTCTTAGGTACTGCCATGTGGGGCACCTCCTTATTATAATAAAATAAATAATTAACTAATCTTCAAGCAACTGTAATAAAGCTGCCATTCGTGGGTCAATTTCCTTTTTACAGTCGCAAGGACCGTCATTAAGGTTTTTACCGCATTTGGAACAAAGTCCCTTACATTCTTCATCACACAAAAATCTTAATGGTAATGAAAAAATTATATCCTCACAAACTAAGTCGGAGGCCAAGCGGTCT
>JAZSKT010000113.1:0-2894 GCA_045534995.1 Candidatus Fimenecus sp. | reverse complement strand
CCTTCTGAAATAGCCTCAACAGGACAATCAGCTGCACAAGCGCCACATGAAATGCAGTCTTCAGTAATTTTGTATGCCATAATTATGTACCCTCCCTTTTTTGCTATACTATCATTGTAGCATATAAAAATGAAAAATCAAGCCTTTTTTACTCTATTCCTTTTAATGCCTCTAATTCCTCTTTTTCCACCTTGATATATGCATCTTTAAGAAGTTTAACGGAATGACGGTGAATTACAAGTGGTGCAGCATCAGGACGACGGTCAAGAGAAACTTTCAACATACCTGTAATGAGGTTGTTTTCAATAACCTTGCCTTTTCCGTCAGGAGTATCAACAATAGCGCCAACTTTTGGAGTTACTCTCAGCAGATGCTCATATGTTTCCTGCTCATATTTAAGACAACACATAAGTCTTCCGCAAGTACCACTTATTTTTGTAGGGTTAAGTGAAAGACCTTGCTCTTTTGCCATTTTTATTGAAACAGGCTGAAAATCATTTAAAAATGTGTTGCAACAGAAGGGTCTGCCACATATACCAAATCCGCCAACCATTCTTGATTCATCGCGGACACCAATCTGACGAAGTTCAATTCTTGTTTTAAAAGCAGATGCCAAATCTTTTACAAGTTCACGAAAATCAACTCTACCGTCTGCAGTAAAGTAAAAAAGAAGTTTGCTTCTGTCAAATGTATATTCAACTTCGACAAGGTTCATCTGGAGACCGTGAGCTTCGATTTTATTCTCGCAGATTTTAAAAGCTTCTTTTTCTTTTTCTTTATTTTCATTGAGATGTTTTATGTCTTCTTCGGTGGCCGTTCTTATAACCTTTTTCAAAGGCTTTGTAATATTGTCTTCGTTGACCCCGTGATTAGCCTTTGCCACCATTCCGCATTCCATACCACGTACAGTTTCAACTATAGCATAATCACCTTTATTAAACTTTTTACCATCAGCGTCAAAATCATAGATTTTTCCGCCTTCTTTAAATCTTATTCCAACTGTCTCTATCATTTATATTTCTCCTATGTTTTTGTCACCCTATCTGCCGATTGCACGTTTCAACTCGTAACAAATGCGTACCACAAGCAAATTATTGTTGCAGTTATGGTTGATGGAATTGATTAATTCATCACAAGTAGCAATCAACTGTAAAAGTGATTTTGCTGTAAGTTTTGTGTAAAGAAAATTCGTTTCATCAGAAAATCGAAATTCTCTATAAAATCCACTTTTTTTAACAAGTGCATCACGAAAAACTTCAGTTAATAAAACAAGCACTGATTTAGCAAACTGATTATTTTTCTGAAACACTGCTGTTTCTTCCATAAGAACTAATTCATTGGCAGAAAGCAAAGCATTTACAATTCCCTTCACTGCCTGTGCTTCTTTTTCTGTGATTTCACCCTCGTCACTTAAAAGTGAAAGCATCTGTACTCTTGACAGAATTGTTTCAAGCATTGTGCTTTTTGATTCTGTAACTATTATAAAATACACATACAAAGGTGGTTCTTCAAGAATTTTCAGAAGGGCGTTCTGTGCCTGTTCATTCATATTCTGTCCATTTTTCAATATATATATTTTTTTATCGCTTTCATTTGGTATAACAAAGGCATCGTCACGTATTTCACGGACAGCATCAACAGTAAAATTTTTACTTTTCCCCTTTATTCCGTCAGTTTCAAAAATGTCGGGATGTCCTTTTCCCTGTGATTTAACACAATCACTACAAGCACCGCAAGGTTTCTGCTCGCCTCTGCATACAAGACAATTTGCGATAAACCTCGCAAAATCCTCGCCATCGGCACTATTCTGACATTCAATCAAAACGCCGTGAGGAAAACTGCCCTGCTGAATCAAAGACACAACCTGATTATACATCTTATTCGTTTTTATTTGCATCTCATTTGTCATATCTTATAAAACTGCTCCACATCAAGTACAAAAATTGTCGCACCGCCTACTGTCACTTCAACAGACATTGACGAAAGCATTGACTCCCCGATATATGTAGTATTTAAAGGTGTGATTTTCTTTCGCTGACTGCTGTATTCACCAATAATGTTGATTACTTCATCAACCTTGCTTTCTCCCACACCGATTAGAAGTGTTACATTACCTGCACGTAAAAAACCACCTGATGTTGTGAGCTTTGTTGCAGAATAACCTGCTTTTGTGAGGTTTGACATTACGGCATTTGCATCGTCACTATTGATAATTGCTACTATCAACTTCATGAAAATCACTCTCCTTAATCCAAAAATCACTAAAACCAAATGTAATCATTGAAAAAAATTGTGGTTGCAAACTATTGTAATTCTTGTGCTATTGCTATCATTACAGGCATTGTCAAAATTGACAAAACACTGATAAAAGCTGTTACCTTTGAAGCCAAGGCTGTGTCACGGTTATATTTTGCCGCAAACATAACTGTATTACTTGCAGTTGGTGCAGATGCACTCAATACACAAGCTGTCAGCAATGTTCCGCTATAGCCAAAAAGTTTTAATGCGAATATTGTAACAAGTGGTACAACTATTACTTTAACAAGTGCAGAACCGAATATTCTCTTGTCTGAAAACAAAGTTTTCCAATCGGCAGAAGCTAAATATGTGCCGAACATAACCATAGCAAGAGGGGTATTAAGGTCTGCAATATATGAAACGGGCGAATAAATTATTTCAGGTAATTCCACCTGAAGAAGAAAAAGTGGTAAACCAATTGCAACACCGATTACACCGGGATTAACAACAAGTTTTTTAATGCTGAATTTTGACTTTTCTTCGCCTTTTTGCATTGTGCTTACACCGTGAGTAAACGACAGAATATTAAAAGGAACTAAAATTACTGAACAGTAGAAAACACCTTCATCGCCCAAAACTGCTTGTGCCAAAGGAAG
>JAZSKT010000238.1:0-5969 GCA_045534995.1 Candidatus Fimenecus sp. | reverse complement strand
TAATTCTTCAATAATCGTTTTACAAGCAAATGGGTCAACAAGGTTTGCAGCACCAACCTGAACAGCAGTTGCACCTGCCATCATAAGTTCAATGACATCCTTTGCAGTTGAAACACCACCCATACCGATAATCGGAATTTTAACAGCATCATAAACCTGATATACCATTCTCACTGCAACAGGGAAAATTGCAGAGCCAGAAAAACCACCCATTTTATTTGCAATTACAGGTTGACGGCGTTTAATATCAATTCGCATACCAAGTAATGTGTTAATAAGGCTTATTCCATCAGCACCTGCAGATTCCGCAGCCTTTGCAATTGAAACAATATCAGTTACATTTGGTGAAAGTTTGATAATAATCGGCTTTGTTGTAACAGATTTTACTGCTTTAACTACTTTTTCAACAGCTGAAGGCTCAGTACCGAAACTCATGCCACCATTATGAACATTAGGACAAGACACATTAACTTCTATCCATCCAACCTGCTCACAAGCATCAATTTTTTCACAAGTGTATGCATATTCTTCAACTGAAAAACCGCTTACATTAGCCATAACAGGCTTATTAAAAACTTTTGCAAGTTTAGGCAATTCTTCGCTTATAACTTTATCAACACCAGGATTCTGAAGACCTACTGAATTTATCATACCTGCGTTACATTCAGCAATTCTTGGTGTCGGATTACCAAAACGAGGTTCTTTAGTAGTGCCTTTAAAAGAAAACGTACCAAGAATATTAATATCATAAAGTTCTGCAAATTCGTAACCGAAACCATATGTTCCACTTGCAGGAATAATTGGATTATCAATTTCAATTCCGAGAAGATTTATTTTTGTGTTTACCATATAATTTCCTCTCTTTCAAGTACAGGACCATCTTTACAAATTCTCTTGTTACCATATTTTGTCTTGCATGAGCAACCCATACAAGCACCAAATCCACAGCCCATTCTTTCTTCAAAACTATATTGTCCACTTGTTGTTGCTGTATATTCAATAGCCTTAAACATAGGCATTGGACCACAAGTATAGAAATAACTGTATTCAGTACATTTAAGTGCGTCTGTTACAAACCCTTTGATTCCATAAGAACCGTCAACAGTTGCCACTTTCACATCTGCACCAAGTTTTTTAAACTCGTCTTCATAGAATATTTCATCTTTTTTATTAAAACCAAGAATAACAGTAACCTCTTTGCCTTCAGCAATAAGTTTTTTACAAAGATTGTACATTGGTGGAACACCTACGCCACCACCGATAAGTACAGGCTTGTCCATAGATTTTGATGTATCAAAACCATTTCCAAGACCGCAGAGAACATCAAGTTTTTCGCCTGTGTTCATTTTGCTCATTACTTCTGTACCACTACCTACAACCTTGTATATAATTGTAATTGTGTTATCATCATAATCACAGATTGAAATAGGTCTGCGAAGATAAAAGCCATCAAGTTTGATATTTATAAACTGACCAGGTGCAGTAATTGATGATGTATCACCTTTAAGTATCATTTCAAAAATACTTTCAGCCAGTTTTTTATTACTGATAATTTCGTATAAACCTTGATACATTATTGAGCCTCCCAAACAATTTTACCGTTACAAATTGTCATTTTGCATTTGCCGTAAACTTCCATACCTTCAAATGGAGTGCTTTTACCCATAGAAAGAAAATCATCAGGATTTACGGTGTATTTATCATTTAAGTCAAATACTGTTAAATCAGCTTTTTGTCCAACTTTAATGCTACTTCCGATATTAAATCTCTTATTAGCATTTACTGAAAGCAATTCCATTAGTTTTTCAAGAGAAAAAATACCTGTTTTCACAAAGTGAGTGTACATTACGGGAAAAGCAGTTTCAATTCCAACAACACCCATATTGCTTTTTTCAAGACCTTTTGATTTTTCCTCTGCACTATGTGGTGCGTGGTCAGTAGCAATCATATCAATTGTACCGTCAAGAACACCTTGAATAAGTGCTTGTTTATCACTCTCGTCACGAAGTGGCGGATTCATTTTAAATCTACCGTGTTCCTGTATATCTTTGTCGGAAAGAACGAGATAATGAGGACCTGTTTCACAAGTGATATTTACACCATCATTTTTTGCCTGACGAATTATTTCAACACTCTCTTTTGTTGAGATATGGCAAACATGATATGCACAACCTGTTTGTTTTACAAGTTCAATATCTCTTTCAATCTGTTTCCATTCACTTTCGGAACAAATACCTCTGTGATTATGTTCAAGTGCATATTTACCTTTATGTATATAACCACCATCAAGTAAGTCATTAACTTCACAATGGGCAACAATCATTTTATTATGCTCTTTTGCTATTTTCATAGCATCAAGCATCATTTTATCACTTTGAACTCCCCTACCATCATCTGAATATGCAATACACATATTAGCCATTTCTGATAAATCAGCAAGTTCTTCACCCATCTCATTAACAGTAATTGAAGCGTATGGATAAACGTTAATAACAGCATCTTTATTTATAATATCAATCTGTTCCTGTAAATGTTGGGCAGAATCGGGAACAGGCTTTAAATTAGGCATTGAACATACTGATGTATATCCACCGCGGGCAGATGCAAGTGTTCCCGTCTTAATTGTTTCTTTATAAGAAAAACCCGGTTCACGCAGATGCACATGTACATCTGTAAAACCGGGAAAAACATAATTATCTTCAAAATTGTACACAAAATCAGCACATTCAGGTGCTATAAAGTCAGAAATTTCGGCAATTATACCGTCGTCAATTAAAATATCTTTCTTAATGAATTGTGAATTATAATAAATTGTTGCATTACAAATCAATTGTTTCATTCTATCACCCATTAAAACCGAAATACCGTTCCTAAATATAGTAACATATTTAGATGTTGTATGTCAATAAAATCGAAGCACAATATATGTAAAAAAGTGGAGTATTTCTACTCCACTTTTTGTTTAAATTAATAATTCTCTGCTTTCATCATAAAATATGCTTTTGGATGAGCACAAACGGGACAAAGTTCAGGTGCTTCTTTACCGATGTGAACATGACCACAGTTAGAGCAAATCCACATCATATCACCGTCACGAGAGAATACAAGACCACCCTCAATATTAGCGAGAAGTTTCTTATATCTTTCTTCATGGTCTTTTTCAATTTTAGCAACCATTTCAAAAAGTGCGGCAATATGGTCAAAGCCTTCTTCTTTTGCTACTTTTGCAAATTCAGCATACATTTCTGTCCACTCATAGTTTTCGCCTGCAGCAGCGTCTTTAAGATTTTCAACTGTTGTAGGAATACCACCATCGTGAAGAAGTTTGAACCAAATTTTAGCATGTTCCTTTTCATTGTTAGCAGTTTCTTCAAAAATCTGTGCTATCTGAACATAGCCGTCTTTCTTTGCTTTTGATGCATAATATGTGTACTTATTTCTTGCCTGTGACTCGCCTGCAAAAGCAGTCATGAGATTAGCTTCTGTTCTTGAACCTTTAAGTTCCATTAAAAATCACTCCTTAAATTTATTAATATTATTCTACCATATTTTTCAAAATATTCAACACAAATAATTAAATTATGTTATAATAATTTTGGTGATATTATGTCAGAAAAATTTGAAGTAAAAGTTATAGGTCATATATATAATGACTACAAAGAAAAGTTCGGTATTCCAAGACAAAGCGGACTTGCAAAAAGTGTTTTTTCAAAGATAGTTTTTGAAAAAGAATTCAGTTCAAAAGAATTTTTTAAAGGGCTTGACGAATTCACTCATATTTGGCTTATATGGCAGTTTTCGGAAACGGTAGGAAAAGTCATTGCGCCGACTGTAAGGCCTCCTAAATTAGGTGGTAATGAGCGTATGGGTGTATTTGCAACTCGTTCACCATTTAGACCAAATAATATTGGAATATCGTCGGTTAAAATTGAAAAAATCGAGCATAATGACACACTTGGTACTGTTATTTATGTAAGTGGTGCTGATTTAATGAACGGTACACCTATAATTGATATAAAACCATATTTACCATATACGGACAGTCACCCGGAAGCATCAAATGGATTTGCGTTAGAGAATGTTGATGGGTTACTTGATGTTGTTTGCAGTGATGAGTTATTAAGTAAACTTCCGAAAGATAAAGTTGATGGTTTAATAGAAACTTTAAAACATGACCCACGACCATCATACCAGAATGATAGTGAAAAAATTTATGGTATGAGTTATGGACAGTTTCAAATTAAGTTCAAAGTTAATAAAAAGAGTCTTGAAATATTAGATATTCTCAAATAAAAAAATCGCACAAAATGTGCGATTTTTTATTTATATGTTCCACCTGTATTACTATCATTTAAAGTACCTTTTAACTCAATTAAAAGACATTTTACTAAATTTGTACAAATGGGTCTATGTAAAATACCTTTTGGAATAACAATTAAATCTCCTTCACATAAATGTGTTATACCGTCGGTAAACTCAATGTCAAATTCGCCTTCAATGCAATAAAACAATTCATCTGATGAATCGTGACTATGAAAGTCAAGCATGCGATTTTCTGCTTTTAAAACATTAAGCATATGATTATTTAAAACACAAATTTCTTTATACTCAAACAATTGTTTTATACTGTCAACTTGTTCTTTGAGATTCATTTTTTCAATCATAATTCAATCCTTCTATTTTTGAAATAATATTCTTTATCGTGGTCGTTGATTTCGCGTAATACTCGGCAAGGATTACCAACTGCAACTACATTTGCTGGAATATCTTTTGTAACAATACTACCCGCACCGATAACTGTATTATCACCAATTGTAACACCTGGTAATACAACTACACCTGCACCGAGCCAACAGTTTTTACCGATATGTATAGGCATATTATACTGATATGCAAGAGGTCGTAATTCAGGCAAAATTGGATGACCTGCCGTTGCCAAAACAACATTAGGTCCTAACATAGTATAGTCACCAACATAGATATGTGTATCATCAACAAGTGTCAAGTTAAAGTTAGCATAAACACCTTTGCCAAAATGAACAAATCTGCCAGCCCAGTTTGCATGTAATGGTGGTTCAATATAACAGTCATCCCCTATTTCTGCAAACATATTTTTGAGCATCTCTGTACGTTTGTTAAGTTCAAGTGGTCTTGTAGCGTTAAAATCATAAAGTTTATCAAGATATGTAAGCTGTTCGTTGAACAAATCTTCATCCATTGATAAGTATAAATCACCACTATGCATTTTTTCACGAATATCCATAATTACACCTTCATAATTTTGATATTTTCACAATCAATTATTTTCTTATAACTTCTTAATGTTCTTTTTCTTGGTGTTACTTTAACATTTCTTACTAAAATATTATCAGCATGTCGTAAAAACAGACCATAAGCATTGATATTCCTGAATCTATTACATTCAGGATATTCTTTTTCCTGTTCAGGAATTTTAAATCTTAAATCAATGTAATCAATACCATCAGCATATTTAACATCAAAATTTTCAAGTTTAACATCCTCAATCTTTTGATTTGGAATACCAATAATCATAATTGGGATTTCAACATTATCAGCTTTAATATTCTTTACAGTAATATTCTTTATTCTACCTTTTTCGTCCAGTTCATCTCTTTTATCACCATTACGGTTACAAAGTCTTATGAACAAAGGACAAGCCATAGAATTCATTTCAATATTTGATATGTTTACATTACTAACTTGTGCTCCGTCACAGGACTCTATTGATATTCCACTAACACCTGCAGGATAAATGTCCGTTAAATAGAATTTGCAATTTTCAACTGTGACGTCACTAATATCAAGGGATGTTTCTGTACCGATTTTAAAAGCATTTGTACAGGACACAACCTCACAATCGTGAATATAAATATTACCCATACCATTTTTACAGGTTACATCAAGGTTATTCTTAATTTTAAGTCCGTCATCACCTGAGGTTGCAATAT
>JAZSKT010000010.1:0-2399 GCA_045534995.1 Candidatus Fimenecus sp. | reverse complement strand
TAAAATATTCAAGAAAGTTTTTAAAGAAAATAAAATTACATTAAAGACTTACTTTCTTGCTTCTGCTATAACAATAGTTATCGCAATTATTGTTGGTTGGATTGCAAATATGGTATTCACACCAATTTTTTATAAAATTATGTGATTCCCACTTGTCAGTAAAACATACTGGGCTGACGTCTGGTGTTCAACAACACTTAACTCAATTAAGGCACTTTTCAATATTGTTCCATTTTTCCCAATATATTTTGTATTAGAAAAAGCTATAAAAAAATACGCAAATAGTTGACAATATAATATATTGTGATAAAATATATTGAAGCTAAATATATCCCTTATGCAGAGTGGTGGAGGGTCTGGCCCTGTGAAACCCAGCAACCTGCTTGTTGCAAGGTGCTAATTCCTGCGGATTTTCCGAGATATAAGGTTGTTTTTAAAGGCACCCTTATGGGTGCTTATCTTTTTTTGGAGGAGAAAAATATGGCTAAATTTTTATTTACATCAGAATCAGTAACTGAAGGTCATCCTGATAAAATTTGTGACAAAATTTCTGATGCAGTCCTTGATGCAATGCTCAGTCAAGACCCAATGTCACGTGTTGCTTGTGAAACAACAGTTACAACCGGACAAGTTCTTGTTATGGGTGAAATCACATCAAAAGCTCAGGTCAATATTCCTGAAATCGTAAGAAGCACTGTTCTTGAAATTGGTTATGACCACAGTGATAAAGGCTTTGACGGTAACACTTGTGCAGTTCTTGTTGCCCTTGATAAACAGTCACCCGATATCGCTCTTGGCGTTGATAACTCAATGGAAATCAAAGAAGGTAATGATGATTTCTATAATCTTAATGGTGCCGGCGACCAGGGTATGATGTTCGGTTTTGCTTGTGACGAAACACCTGAACTTATGCCAATGCCAATTTCACTTGCTAACAAACTTGCAGTTCAATTAACAAAAGTCAGAAAAGACGGCACTCTCCCTTATCTTCGTGCTGATGGTAAAACTCAGGTAACTGTTTACTGTGATGACGACAGAAATCCTGTAAGAATTGATGCAATTGTTGTATCATCACAGCACAGCGCTGATGTTGAACTTTCACAAATTCGTGAGGATATTAAAAAGAATGTAATTGAACCAATTGTTCCTGCAAATCTTATTGATGAAAACACAAAGATTTTTGTTAACCCAACAGGACGATTTGTAATCGGCGGTCCTATGGGCGACTCTGGTCTTACAGGTAGAAAAATTATCGTTGATACATATGGTGGATACTCTCGTCACGGTGGCGGTGCATTTTCAGGTAAAGACCCGACAAAAGTTGACCGTTCTGCTGCTTATGCTGCAAGATATGTTGCAAAGAACATTGTAGCTTCTAGCCTTGCAAAAAAATGTGAAATCCAATTAGCATATGCCATAGGTGTTGCAAAACCAGTTTCTGTAATGGTTGACACATTCGGTACAGGTGTTCTTAAAGACTCTGACCTTGGTGACATTGTAAACGAAGTATTTGACCTTCGTCCTGCTGCAATTATTGATAATCTAAAACTTCGTAATCCAATTTACAAACAACTTGCTGCATATGGTCACGTAGGCAGAACTGACTGTGATGTTATGTGGGAAAAGACAGACAAAGTTGAAATTTTAAAAGAAAAAGCAAAAATTAAATAAATAATTTTTTGAATAAAGCATTTAAAATAACTCATAATAAAAATGCACATAAAACAATGCTTTTTATTAAGGAGTGAATATAATGCTTGACAGAATTTCTTTAATTCTTGTTGTAATCGGTGCAATTAACTGGGGTGCAATCGGTCTTTTTCAATTTGATATTGTTGCTTGGCTCTTTGGTGGTCAGGATGCAATAATCAGTAGAATTGTTTACACTCTTGTTGCTCTTGCAGGTATCTGGTGCTTATCACTTTTATTCCGTCACAACGAAATCTTGGTTTCAAATGATGAAATGTAATTAACAGAAAACTCTTTCGATTAGTTTCGGAAGAGTTTTTTCTTGTTTTGTTTTATTATGATTTTTTATAGTGCAACTCAAAATTGAGTTACACTATTTTTTATTTATAAACTGATTTAGCAAGAGTTATTTGGCATATTGAATTATACAATATCAGTATGGTATAATTATGCAAAATCGAGGTGAAATCACAATGGGCAGAAAAATAGTTGCTATTGGTGGCGGTGAAAATGGGAGAAAGCGTTCTGACGGTACACGCTATCCATATGAACTTGCAAATCAAGATAAGGAAATAATCAGACTTACAGGTAAAGAACATCCAAACTTTCTTTTAATCGCTCACGCACAACCATTGGAAAGACAAGAAAGCTACTTTCAGGTAATGGTTGACATTTACGAAAAAATGTATGGCTGTTCCTGTAAAGATTTA
>JAZSKT010000164.1:0-4196 GCA_045534995.1 Candidatus Fimenecus sp. | reverse complement strand
TACTAAGAGATGACATCCACTGGGCAACCTGAACATCATTTTCACCGCAAAGGTGGAAAAGAAGTCTTTCAAGGTTACTTGAAATAAGAATATCCATTGATGGTGATGTTGTGCAATAGAAATCTCTGTTCTTATCATAAGTACCGCTTGTAAGGAAATCTGTAAGAACATTGTTAGCATTTGATGCACAAATAAGAGTCTTTACAGGAACACCCATTCTCTTTGCATAATATGCTGCAAGAATATTACCAAAGTTACCTGTTGGGACAACAACATTCATTTCTTCGCCATTTTTAAGTTCACCGTTCTCTATCATGTCGCAATATGCTGAAACATAGTAAACAATCTGTGGAACAAGACGACCCCAGTTAATTGAGTTAGCAGATGAAAATGCAAGACCGTTTTCCTTGAATTTCTTTTCAATATCCTTATCTGTGAAAATCTTCTTAACGCCTGACTGTGCATCGTCAAAGTTACCCTCAATAGCACAAACGCTTACATTTGAACCTGACTGAGTTGTCATTTGAAGCTTCTGCATTGGGCTTACACCGTCAACAGGATAGAAAACAAGAATTTTTGTGTTTGGAACATCTGCAAAGCCTTCAAGTGCTGCCTTACCTGTGTCACCTGATGTAGCAACAAGAATAACGATTTCTGTATCCTTAACCGTCTTACCTGCTGAAACAGTAAGAAGATATGGAAGAAGCTGAAGCGCCATATCTTTGAATGCACAAGTAGGGCCTCTCCAAAGTTCAAGAACATTTGCAGTTTCAGTTAATTTATATAAAGGTGCAACCTTATCTGAACTGAATTTTCCTGCTTTATAAGCACCTTCAACACACATTGAAAGTTCCTCTTCAGTAAAGTCTGTAAGATAAAGTTTAAGAACTTCCTTTGCTCTTTCAATATATGTCATTGGAACAAGTTTTTCAATGAATTCTGCAGAAATTTCAGGAATTTCTGTAGGAACAAAAAGACCTCCCTCAGATGAAATGCCTTTTGCGATAGCTTCTGCTGCAGTTACGCGAACAGATTTATCTCTTGTACTTGTATAAAACATTTGAAACACATCCTTTTCGTGTGGTATTTTATCATATTACTTTTTGTTTTTCAACATATTTCAGTCACCTTTTGTATCAAAAGCACCCTCAATATGATTTAATCTGACAGGTTCGTTATTTTCAAAATAAACTTCAATAATATCAAAACGAGGTTGTTTATTACTTGGATATTCCTTAAGGTACAGTTGTGAAGTGGCAATAATCTTATTCCTTTTAAAGTAATCAACCGCTTCAGCAGGAGTATATTTCATATTTTCACTTCGTGTTTTAACCTCCACAAAGCAAACATACTTTTTATCTTCTGCAACAATGTCTATTTCACCTAATCTGCAATTATAATGTGCAGATACAATATCGTATCCGTGATACCTTAAATATCTTGATGCGATAATTTCTCCGTGTCTACCAAGCAAGTGATTATCCATTACTTTTCACCTTAGGGTGGCAGAAATAGTCCGAACCTGTTTTTTACAGGCTGATTTCTGCCAATACTTCATTAAAATACTCGCAAATCCACAAAGGATTTGCTCCGTTTTGTGCTTTATCTTGCCAAAAATCCTCACTGTAAAAAATCTTCGACCTTAAAACGAGATATTTTTATTGTTTTTTTGGTATTGAGGATGAAATTCGAAATGCCGAAAAGGCTTAAAAATAGACGTTTAAAGGCAGATTCGGATTATTCCTGTCACCCTAAAAACTTCTTAAGAAATGTCATTCTGTGAATTGGTGATGGTCCAAATTCCTTGAGCATCTCGTAATGAAGCTTTGTACCATAACCTTTATGTTTTTCAAATTGATACTCAGGATATTCCTTTGCTTTGTGAAGCATAAATCTATCACGGCTGACCTTTGCAAGAATGGAAGCAGCAGCAATAGACATACTTTTTGCGTCACCTTTTACTACTGTTTCTTCCGCTACAAAAGGAATTTTAGGGTATTGATTACCGTCAATCAAGGCATAGTCAGGTTTAGTTTTAAGTCCCTCAACTGCTCTGTGCATAGCAAGAAAAGTGGCATTAAGAATATTGATTTCGTCAATTTCCTGTTCAGTTGCGATGCCGATTGAATAATCGACTGCCTTTTCACAGATAACATCATATAACTGTTCGCGTTTTTTCTCACTGATTTTTTTTGAGTCGTTAAGCCCCTCTATTTCAAGCCCCAAAGGCAAGATAACTGCAGCGGCATAAACAGGTCCTGCCAAAGGACCTCTGCCCGCTTCATCAATTCCGCAGACAAGTTTATATCCTGCATTTACTGCATTTTCTTCATATATATAATCCATTTTTTACACCGGTTTTTCAAGAGAAATTGTTCCTAATTTTCCACCTCTGTATTCGTCAAGCAACATTACAGATACACGTTCATAGTCAATTTCTCCGCCTTTAATCATCATTCCACGCTTTTTGCCAATCATCTCGAGAACTTCCCAAGTTTCTTTTTGCTCAAAATCTACGATTTTATATCTTTCGGCAAGTCTGTTAGGATAATCTGTTTTCATAACCTCAAGAAGACGGATAGCAAGAGTTTCGCTATCGAGAATCTCATCCTTTACAGAACCTATAAAAGCAAGTCTATCGCCAACCTTCGGGTCATCAAATTTAGGCCACAAAACGCCCGGAGTATCAAGAAGTTCAATACCGTTTCCAATAGGAAACCATTGATTGTGTCTTGTGACACCTGCTTTATCGGCAACCTTTGCTTTGGCCGAGCCTGCCATTCTGTTTATAAACGAGGATTTGCCTGTATTTGGAATACCAACCACCATAATTCGCAATGCTTTTCCCGGCATTCCTCTGTCTTCATTTTTTTTAATTACATCTTTTAGAACTTCTCTTACAGCAACAATGTAATTATTAAGTCCTTTTCCTGTACGACAGTCAACAGGAATTGCTCTTATACCTTTACTTTTATAATGCTCAACCCATTGATTTGTGGTATTTTTATCAGCAAGGTCACATTTATTCAAAAGAATAATTCGTGGCTTGCCATTTATCATTTCATGAAGTTCAGGATTTGAACTGCTGTAAGGAATTCGCGCATCAATGATTTCAGTAACACCATCCACAAGAGAAAGACTCTCTTTAATAAGACGGCGTGTTTTAGCCATATGCCCGGGAAACCATTGAACTATCTGTTTTTGGTTATCGCCCATTTTATGACTCCTTAAAATCTGAATTAAACAATGATTTGTCACCAAATCTGTAAATTACTTTACCTACAATATATCTTTCGTCAATCATACCTACATTTATATCACGACTATCCGCTGAATCATTACGATTATCGCCCATAACAAAAACTTTTCCTTCCGGAACGGTATAAAGACTTGACATAGAGGATAAGAAATTCATCTCCTCTTTTATATATGGTTCATCAAGTGTTTTTCCGTCTACAACAACTTTCTTTGTTTCTTCATCAAACCACAATGTTTGTCCGCCGACAGCAATCACTCTTTTTATAAGAACTTTAGCATATGCATTGGGTTGTGAAGTAACTATAACATCACCATATTTTATATCATTCATAACTGAACTGATTATAAGTCTGTCACCGTCTTTTAATGTATTTTCCATCGATTCACCCGATACGGTAGAGATTTTAAATACAAAAGTAAAAATTATACCAACCATCAGAATAGCTGAAACAATTATAGATGCTATATCGTAAGCCGAATCAACATTTTTTTGCTTTTTTTCATTTTCTTCCACAATAATATCGTTAGTCATTTTTTCTTGCATTTTAATATATCTCCCACTCACCAAAAGGATATACACGGGCATTCGCCACACCGAGTACATATCGTTCATCAATAATACCGATGTTATCAAATCGGCTATCAAGAGAATTGTTGCGGTTATCACCCATTACAAAAAGATACCCTTCCGGAATTTTTATCGGTTCTTTAAAATCACCCGGTCTTGTTGTAGGCTCGTAAATATATGGTTCTTCAATTACTTCACCATTGACAAAAACTTCTCCGGTAGTAAAGTTTATTTTCAATGTATCGCCACCCACAGCAATTACTCTTTTAATCAAAGGTTCATTAAGAGTATTTGGTTGGGTTATAACAACAATATCTCCTCTGTCAATTGTTTGGTTTATAGAATTTATAGTAAGTCGGAGGCCAAGCGG
>JAZSKT010000080.1:0-3616 GCA_045534995.1 Candidatus Fimenecus sp. | reverse complement strand
ACTTTTCAGGAAGAATCTGTAAACTCTTTGAAAGAAGAGTAACATTTGTTGCGTGGATAGAAGTCTCACCTGTTTTTGTTTTGAAAACCTCACCCTCAATACCGATAATATCACCGATGTCGAGCTTTTTGAAACCTTTGTATTCTTCTTCGCCAATACTATCACGAGCAACATATGACTGGATATTACCCTTAAGGTCCTGAATATTACAGAATGATGCCTTACCCATAACACGCTTTGACATCATACGACCTGCAACACGAACAGTTTTGCCCTCAAGGTCATCGAAATTATCCTTAACATCAGCACTATGATGTGTCTGGTCATATTTTGTAATTACAAATGGGTCTTTACCCTCTTCTTGTAACATTTTGAGTTTTTCCTGACGGATTCTCTGCTGTTCACCCAAATCAAGTTCAGGCTGGTTCTGCTTAATATTATCTGCCATTTTATTCACCTTATCTTGTGATTTCTGTAATTTTGAATTCAAGTGTACCGTTTGGTACATCAACAGTAACCTTATCGCCTTTTTTATGACCGATAAGTGCTTTACCAACAGGTGATTCATCTGAAATCTTACCTGCTGCAGGGTCAGCCTGAGCAAAACCTACAATTGTGTATGTGTATGTCTTTTTCTTTTTATCTGTAAGCTTAACAGTTGAGCCAATATGAACATTTTCGTCGCTGAGAGCATCAATGTCAAGAACTTTTGAATTCTTAAGAATATGCTCAATTTCGCTGATACGTGCTTCAAGTTTTGCCTGGTCATTCATAGCCTCGTCATATTCACTGTTTTCTGACAAGTCACCATAGCTCTTAGCAATTTTGATTTTTTCAGCAGCTTCTTTTCTGCCTTCAACTTTTAATTGTTCAAGCTCTGCCTCAAGTTCTTTGAGACCTTCTATTGTGAGAATTGTTTCTGCCATTTTAAATACTCCTTTTATTCGGATTTTGGGCATAACGAAACAAGCAGTCGTACTGCCCCAATTAAAACATATTATATTAAATATTTCCTTTCATGTCAAGAGAAATGAATGTCCTGAATACTCTTTTTTTCATTATTTACATTTATTGTATCAAAAACACATTCGCCCAAAGAAAAAACACCGCAAAGTTCATATAAAGCAGAGAAAAAATTGTATCTTTCCACCTTTTCGGGCAACAGATTCTCATATATATCCGGAACTTTGAAATCTTGGCCGGAAGATATGTTGATATTTTCATTACAACAGTTAACTGTCATTATATTCTTTTTCGTATTGATTTTGATTTTGGCATCATCAAACTCCCTTTTCAGCACGGGACACAAACCTGAACTTTCTGTAATTCCTTCGCATACAGCAAAATATTTTTCTTTACAGCATGTTGTAATGGACATTGTTGAGGCATATTCAGACAGTTTTTCAACAAAGTCAGTATATTCGGCATTTTCGTCCATAACTGAAACAGATAAAGGGTTTCTTTTAAGTTCATTGTATTCCAGAATATTCAAGAAAGTGTTTTTCATCATCTTGTCATAAAGAATTGTGCTGTTGAATATTCCCACATTCATATCTGGCGGTAAGACAACCTGACTCTTTGTCACCAACCTTGATGCACATCTTCCGACTTCGAAAATCACCTTTTCCCAACTGACACCTTTTTTACCTACACAAACATCAAGCATAAAAAACGGTGCACCCTTAAAAACCGGTATGCTCCGAACCGTATATTCGTCCTTAATAAGACACCCGAACACTTTTTCAAATAAACTGTTATTTCTTTCTCTTACATTTAATACACAAAACATAAAATCCCCCCGCATTATGTTATGCAGGGGGATTATCTTTTATTTTTAGTTACCCATAAGACTCATAGCTTTCTGATACTGTGCATCTTCGGCAAATGTAAGCATCTCAAGTCTTGAAAATTGTTCGACTGTAAGTTCAACATTATAATCAGGCTCAAGACCTATACCATTAAAGCTTTCGCTCTTATAAGGCAAAATCTTTGCAACTGTCAACGCAACTGCACTTCCGTCGCTTAACTCGTAGATTTTCTGCATAGTTCCATTACCTGCAGTTTTGTCGCCCACAAGTTGAGCCATACCAAAATCTCTCAGGTCACATGCGAAAAGTTCGGCTGCACCTGATGTATTTGAATTAACGAGGACAGTCATTGCAAAGCTTGAACTGTCTGAATCAGAAGTAAATATTTCAATTACTTTTCCATCCTTGTCCACAGCTGTTGCTATTGCAGTTGTGTTTTCTGTCGCAACCGGGACAAGCATATCAATACAGCTTATAACATTGGAAATCAATCCTGTATTGTTATTTCTTACATCAAAAATAACAGATGCCACACCCTTTTCTGCCATATAATCAAGTGCTTCACCCAACTGCTCGGCAGTTGTGCTGTAAAATGCAGTTATTTTTATGTAACCTACATTATTATTGATACTGTAATAAACGGTCTGTGCTGAATATCCTCTTGCGACAGACACGGTAGTGCTTTTACCCTCGTGAGTATATGTTACCTGAACATTGGTTAACTTCTCACCTTCAAGACTTTGCAGAAGTTCATTGTAATTTGAATGACTGACCTTAACGGAGTCAACCTCTGTTATAACATCACCCTTCTGAATACCTTGAAGTTGTGCAGGCGAACCTTCGGAAACCTCAGAAACATAAATGCCATTATTGACACTGTCATAAACAGCAATAACACCTATTCCGCCTTTATTTCCTTTTTCTTCCTCTATATAGTCAACGTATTCATTGGCTGTCATATAATAGCTGTATCGGTCACCGATTCCTTCAATGTATCCGTCAGAAATCATGGTTTTAAGAAGGTTTTCATTCATTTCTCCAAAATAATTTTGACGTACCAAATCATCAATTTCCGAAACAGTTGAATGAACCCCTGAACGTTCAGCAACATCTTTTATTATTCCATTATAAATTCCCATTGCCACCATCATCGTGATTGTAACCGTCAAAGCAACAGCAAGAAACACGCAGGATATAGCAAGACCTAATGAAATTTTTTTATTCAAAGGACATCATCCTTTACTAAATATTAATATACCAATGGTGATGGAAGATATGCTTCAGGATTTACGGGACTTCCGTTAAGAAGCATCTGGAAGTGAAGATGTGAACCCGCAACAGGATTTCCACTTGATGGTCTTGGATATACCGCCGAACCTGTATTACCTACAAGGCCGATAACATCACCCTGCTGTACTTTCTGCCCTGCCGATACATAACGAACACGACAGTGAGCATAAAGCGTTCTCATACCATTACCGTGGTCAATGACCATAACATTACCGCCTGCTGTTTGTACATATGATTGAACAACCGTACCTGATGCTACAGCATGAATCTTCGCACCGTTTGTGGTAGTATAAGTCTGCCCGTTTGTATATACACGGTTTGCAGGAGCACAAAAGTCAACTGACTTTGAACCGCGCGAGCTGTGCTGAGCATAGGTTGCTGAGTAGTAAACACTTTTATCCTGAATAGGACTTATATAGCCTTTTGACGATTTCTTGAAGCTATTGTTTCCACCACTACTTACATGGCCGTCACCCGTTGAGCCGGAATTACCTGCTTCAGCCTGCATTTGTTGTTCC
>JAZSKT010000042.1:0-4733 GCA_045534995.1 Candidatus Fimenecus sp. | reverse complement strand
CTGTACTTTGCTGTACCGCCCCGAACGAAAAATAGTGCTGTGGGCGATTTTACTCAAACTTTTCATTTGGTTATTTCCTTATAAAATTCTAAAGTTTTGAAATTCCTTTGTAGTTTTGAAAGTAAATATTTCTCTGTGATATAAGATAAATCAGGTAATGCAAAATCTTCCATTTTAAAAGAATAAATTTTCTCAAAATCTGAAAAAGCAATATGGCGAAGTGCCTTTATAAGTCCTATATCAAGCTGAAAAATCATATCTGAGGTCACACAATTTTCGCAATAAAGCAAACCATCTTCCACATCAAAATACATAGTGTCAGTTTCATATTCTCCGCATCGGTCACAAGCAATAAGGTTTGGCATAAAACCTGCAATACACATAAGACGAAGTTCTGTAATTGCTTTTACTTGTTCGTTAGGCATTTTATCTTTTGCAAGAAAATGAAGCGAATTAAGAATAAGTCTTAAATACTCCTCGGCAGGCTCATCCTCCTGCACAAGAGTTATGACCAATTCGGAAAAATACTGTGCCAAGGACAATTTTTCCAAATCATTTCTAAGTTCAAAAAAAAGTTCGATAGGCTCTGCCTCGTCAATTATATATGTATCCTTTGTTTTATAAAGAGAAAGTTTTGAAAAACAAAACATTCCTGTAGAACTGTTTTTACGATTTTTGACGGATTTTGCACCTCGCACAAAAGCACGCACAAGCCCGTTGTGGCGTGTCAGCACCGTAACGAGCTTGTCTTTTTCACCAATATTCTGTTCTTTGAGTATCAGACCGTCCGTATTCGTCCTCATCGTAGAGTTCCTCATCATATCGTGGTTTTTTATTTTCGAGAGACTTTTTGTACATTAAATAATCCTCTACTTTTCCACTTTTTGTAAATCTGCTCCATATTGCCATATTGTCCATACAAATCACCTACCATTAGTAATTTGGCTCGGACAACGAGAAATATAAATGGTAAAAATAAAAAGAATTGGTAATTTAATCTAAACCGAAATTATGGATAAGCCCCTCGCGGTTACGCCAACCTTCTTTTACCTTTACCCAGCATTGAAGGTTGATTTTACAACCAAAGAAGTTTTCCATATCCTGACGAGCATAAGTGGAAATCTTTTTAAGCATATTACCGCCTTTGCCGATAATAATGCCTTTATGACTGTCACGCTCACAGAAAATTGTAGCTTCCACATCCATAATTCCGTCACTGCGTTCACGCATTTTTTCAATACTTACTGCAGTACCGTGAGGAATTTCCTTATCGAGAAGTCGCAACATTTTTTCACGGATAATCTCACCTGCTAAAACTCTTTCCGGCTGGTCAGTAAGTGTATCATCAGGGAAGAAATGTTCTGACTCGAATGCCAGTTTTTTAAGCTCATCAAGAAGTAAATCTATTCCGCTGTTAGTCTGTGCAGAAACAGGAACAATGGCATCAAAATTATAATGCTCTGTCATTTCTGCAATTCGGGAAATGAGATTTTCCTTTTCCCTAACAGTATCAATTTTATTAATTGCAAGTATTGCGGGATTCTTGCCTTTTTTTATTTTCTCAATAAGTTCAAGTTCCGCAGGATTAAGTTCACCTTCAGGCTCAACGACTAAAAGACATGCATCAACGCCGTCAATACTGTCACTTACTGCTTTAACCATTTTCTCGCCAAGTTTTGTTTTTGGCTTATGAAATCCCGGTGTATCAGTAAAGACAAGCTGAATATTATCATCAGTTGTCAAAACACCCATTATTCGTGTTCGTGTAGTCTGTGGTTTTGATGACACTATTGCAATTTTTGTTCCTAAAAGTTTATTAAGAATTGAAGATTTGCCAACATTGGCTTTTCCTACTATTGCTATAAAAGCGGTTTTTGGTGTATTCATTTATTCTCCTTGTTTTTTAAGGGCAAACCCTTAAAGATAAAAATCGTAAAAATTATTACAGAAATCACAAATAAAACTATTGCCATTGGATTCTCCGTAAAATATGCAAAAAGTAATTTAAATGCCGTTGGCTGATACATAATTGCTATACCGCAAAAAACGGAAAATACTGCGAAAACAAGCACAGCACCTGCTGCACAATCCTTTGCAATTTTACCGTGTTCAGTATACTCCTTGCCCTGTGCATTGATAATTGCTTCAATTGCGGTGTTGATAAGCTCTGCACCGACAACTTGTCCGCAAGCAAGAAGCAGTATGGCAAGTTGAGTTCTTGTTATTTCAAAAAAATCAAAAGCAAAAAGGAAAAAGAACATATATATCATGCAAACTATATGTATTCTCATATTTCTCTCTTTTACAAGAGCAGTAAAAATGCCTCTAAAAGCATACCCAAAGCTTTTAATGAGATTTTTCATAATTATTCACCGTCGAAATAATAACTTCCGTTACGTTTAAGTCCTATTTTTGTAAGAACAGCTTCTTCTTTTTCTCTCATCTGGACAGCCTCAAGTCCGCCGTTTTCGTGGTCATAACCAAGAAGATGAAGAAGTGAATGAACAGTTAAAAAGCCTATTTCACGCTGTAATGAATGTCCGTATTTTTCTGCCTGGTCATAAGCGTGTTCAATGGAAATGATAATGTCACCGAGGATTTTTGCTCCCGTATCGTGATTGATGTCATATTCACCGTTTTCACCCATTGGGAATGAAAGAACATCTGTGCTTTTATCCATTCCGCGATGTTTAAGATTCAACTCGTGAATTGTTTCATCATCAACAATTGAAACGCTGATTTCAGCAAGGTCTGTAAAGTTCTCGTGAATGAGTACAGCTTTACAACAACGGCGAATGAGCATTCTCACCCCTGTTGGGATTTTCATCACGTTCTGTCTATTTTCAATTATTACTCTCAACTTCTCGTTCATTTGTTTTTCCTCATTTCCTGTTTCTCATAAGCCTTGATAATATCCTGAACAAGACGATGTCTTACGACATCCTTTTCTGTAAATACATTTATTGCGATGTCATCAATTCCCTTGAGAATTTTCATCGCCTCAACAAGACCTGATTTTTTACCGTCAGGCAAGTCAATCTGTGTAATATCACCTGTAACAACAATTTTGGAATTAAATCCAAGACGTGTCAAAAACATTTTCATCTGTTCTCTTGTAGTATTCTGTGCTTCGTCGAGAATGATAAAACTGTCGTCAAGAGTACGACCACGCATATATGCAAGAGGCGCTACCTCAATGCTACCTCTCTCCTGATAACGCTGAAAACTTTCAGCACCAAGCATATCAAACAAAGCATCGTAAAGCGGACGGAGATACGGGTCAACTTTTTGTTGCAAATCACCCGGCAAAAAGCCTAATTTTTCACCTGCTTCAACCGCAGGTCGAGTGAGTATTATACGATTGATTTCTTTTGCACGAAAAGCATTTACAGCCATTGCAACCGCAAGATAAGTCTTACCTGTACCCGCAGGTCCTGCGCCCAATGTTATTGTATTGTTTTTAATGCACTCAAGGTATCTTTTCTGTCCCAGAGTCTTTGGCTTAATAGGTTTGCCTTTTGCAGTAATGCAGACACAGTCACCTGTCATTTCAGTAAGCTTGTCCTCATTACCCTCATTTACGAGGGAAAGCACATAGCGTACATTTTGTTCTGACAAAGCCTCACCGCGATTGATGAGCATTAAAAGCCCGTTAATTGCTCTTACAGCTCTTGAAACATTTTCAGCATCTCCGCTGACCTTGATTTCAGAGCCACGACTGATAACCTTAACATTATATTGTGATTCAATAAGTTTGATGTTTTCATCAAAGCTGCCGAACAAACTGACTGTCTGTTCCATTCTATCAACATTTATAACTTGTTCAAACAACTTTTCCACCTACTAACAAAAGTGTATATATTTAATATATTTTATCACATTATTTATGTGTTGTCACCATTTTTTTCAACATAAATTTCCTGTAAAACGCCTATTTCCTGCTCACATTCCCCATAAAAGTCGAATTCTGTCTTTGATGAATCATTTTTTTTGGTAACCGATGAATTTTTCACAATACTGTAATCGAGAAGTTCTTTTACAAAACAGGCACTGTCCCATAATGCCAACATTTCTTTTATCTTTTCATCTGCTACCACAGGTGATTCGGAAAATTCAGCGTTGTACTCTGTTATTATTCCCAAAGGAAGTTGATTTTTTTCATTTTCTAAAAATGATTTATGGTCTGTAAAAAAGCTATCACCCACAGCTGTACCCATTGGTATTTTAATTCCAAAAAAGAATAGAATTTTTCGTGTTTTTTCTTTTGTCTGTTCAAATACAGAAAAGCTGTCACCATTAAATGTTTTTTTTCGTTTAACAAGTGCTCTTACATAACCATCTGCATGAATATATTCTTCTGTTGTATCCGCATAAGTGACAATTCCACTTATGAGTAAATCTCCTTTTGCAACTGCCGACCCCGGCTTTACTTCTTCATTTCCGTAAAGAGCATCAATGCTGAGAATAATTCCATCTTCACCTGCGATAAGATTTGTCGGCGTTTCACTATCATAACGCTTTGGTGCTGACACTTTTTCTCTTACCTCAATCACAACAGATGCGCCTTTTCTGTTGACAGCAGCCCATGACAGTTGTTCAATTTCGTTAACTACTGTTTGAGCAATATCTCTTTCATCAAGAGAATGTATGTATGCGCCTGTTTTCACACCATGTTTTTCAAATGCAGACAGTAAAAGCTCATCTTCAAGGTTAATATTTCCCACCACAGATAC
>JAZSKT010000158.1:0-2610 GCA_045534995.1 Candidatus Fimenecus sp. | reverse complement strand
GAATATATGATTTTTGGGTAAAGGGTAATTATTTTCATGCAGAAGTAGATGAAAATAAAAAACCTTATACCATTGTTATTCCACCACCAAACATTACAGGTCAGCTTCATATGGGCCACGCTCTTGATAACACATTACAGGATATTCTTATTCGTTATCACAGAATGGCAGGGTACGATACACTCTGGTTACCGGGTACTGACCACGCATCAATCGCAACTGAGGCAAAAATCGTTGAAACAATGCGTAAGGAAGGTATCACTAAAGAAGATTTAGGTCGTGATGGCTTCTTAGAAAGAGCTTGGGACTGGAAAAAACAGTACGGTGGCAGAATTATCGAACAGTTAAAGAAACTCGGTTCATCATGCGACTGGGACAGAGAAAGATTTACTCTTGACGAAGGTTGCAGTAAGGCTGTTAACGAAGTTTTCTGTCGTCTTTATGAAAAAGATTTGATTTACAGAGGTAACAGATTGGTTAACTGTTGCCCTTGCTGTAACACATCAATTTCTGATGCAGAAGTTGAATATGAAGAAAAAGACGGTAGCTTTTGGCACCTTCTTTATACAGTTAAGGAAACAGGCGAAAAACTCGAGCTTGCTACAACTCGTCCTGAAACAATGCTTGGTGATACGGCAGTTGCTATCAATGCAGAGGACGAAAGATACAAACATCTTCACGGTTGTCACGTTATCTTGCCTTTACTTAATAAAGAAATTCCAATCGTTTGTGACGAACACGCTGATATGACAAAGGGTACAGGTGTTGTTAAAATTACTCCTGCTCACGACCCTAATGACTTCGAAGTTGGACAGAGAAATAATCTTCCAATTGTTCGTACATTTACTTATGACGGTCACCTCACAGGTGCTGAAGATAAAAGAATTGCCGATGAACTTATTGCAAGTGGCAGAGCAACTGAAAATGAGCCAGAAGTTCTTGACTGCGGTAAATATGCAGGTATGACAACAATGGAAGCAAGAAAAGCAATTCTTGAAGACCTTAAAGCAGGTGGTTACCTTAAAGAAGTTGAGCCTCGTAAACACGAGGTTGGTACTTGCTACCGTTGTCACAACACAATTGAACCAATGGTTTCAAAACAATGGTTTGTTCGTATGGTTCCTCTCGCAAAACCTGCTATCGAAGCAGTAGAAAAAGGCGAAACAAAGTTCATTCCTGAAAGATTTACAAAGAACTATCTTAACTGGATGAACGGTACTCGTGACTGGTGTATTTCTCGTCAGCTTTGGTGGGGACACAGAATTCCTGCTTGGTACTGTGACGATTGCGGTGAAATGGTTGTTACTAAAGACCATATGACAGCTTGTCCAAAGTGTAACAGTACAAATATCCGTCAGGATGAAGATACTCTTGATACTTGGTTCTCATCTGCACTTTGGCCATTCTCAACACTTGGTTGGCCTGATGAAACAGAAGATTAGAAACACTATTACCCAACAAATACACTTGTAACAGGTTACGATATTATCGGTTTCTGGGTTTCACGTATGATTTTCTCTGCTCTTGAATATACAGGACAAGTTCCGTTTGATACCGTTCTTATTCACGGTCTTGTTCGTGACGCACAGGGCAGAAAGATGTCGAAATCTCTTGGTAATGGTATTGACCCACTTGAAATTATCGACCAGTATGGTGCTGATGCTTTGAGATTTACTCTTGCAACAGGTAACAGCCCAGGAAATGATATGCGTTTCTCTGACGAAAAAGTTGAAGCAAGCCGTAATTTTGCTAACAAGATTTGGAATGCTGCTCGTTTCATACTTATGAACCTTGATGAAAACGAATATGCACCTTATGTGCCAAAGAATCTTGCTATTGAAGATAAATGGATTTTAAGCAAGTATAATGACCTTGTAAAGGATGTTACAGACTCACTTGAAAAGTTTGAACTGGGTATGTCTGTACAGAAACTTTATGACTTTATCTGGGATGTATTCTGCGACTGGTATATCGAAATCGCAAAAATCCGTCTTAATGGTGAATGTGCTACTGCAAAGGCTACTGTTAAAGCAGTTCTCGTTTATGTAATGTCAAATACACTCAAACTCTTACATCCGTTTATGCCATTTATCACAGAAGAAATCTGGCAGACACTTCCTCACGATGGTGACTCAATTATGATTTCAGAGTGGCCTGTATTCTCAAATGAACTTTCATTCAAGGCTGACGAAGCAGAAATGGAAAGAGTTATGACTGCAATCAAGGCTGTTCGTAACCGTCGTGCAGAAATGAATGTTCCGCCATCAAAGAAAGCAAAGATTTTCATTGAAACTGCTTACGAAAACACATTCTCTGAGGGTGCAAACTTCTTCGTAAGACTTGCTTCTGCAAGCGATGTACAACTCGTTAAGGGTTACGAAAATGACGAAGCAGTTGCGATTATTACAGAAGACGCAAGACTCTTTATTCCACTTGATGAACTTGTTGACTTCAAGGCAGAACTCGAAAGACTCGAAAAAGAAAAAGCAGGCGTGCTTAAAGAAATCGCATTTGTTTCAGGCAAGATCAACAACAAAAAATTCGTTGCAAAAGCACCTGAAGCCCTCGTTAACGAACAACGCGAAAAACTCGCAAAGTATAACGAAAAAC
>JAZSKT010000235.1:0-9645 GCA_045534995.1 Candidatus Fimenecus sp. | reverse complement strand
CATAAATATCATCTTTCAAATAATCAGATTATCCAAATTATTGAAGATAAATTGAGCAAAATAGACGAAAGATATTTCGTTGTAATAACTATTGAACACGCATTTAACTAAAAATAATTTTTTTGTCGATTTACTCTTGCAAAAACCACAAAATATAGTAAAATATAAATACAAGTTATCATATATTGTTATTTATTAATCGGAGGTTAAATTATGGCAGACAGAGAAATTACCACAATACCAAATGGACCTCTCGGTATTATCGCTTTACCGGGATGCGAAGAAATGGCTGAAAAGATTGACCGTTACCTTGTTCAGTGGCGTAAACAACAGGATTCGGAACACAAGACAACAATCGCTTTTTCAGGTTATGAAAGAGAAACTTATATTCTTAACGCTACATTCCCTCGTTTTGGTACAGGTGAAGGTAAGTGTTCACTTCACGAATCAGTTCGCGGATATGACATCTACATTCTCATCGATGCTTTTAACCACGGTATCACATATAAAATGTATGGTCATACAGTTCCTATGAGTCCTGATGACCACTATGCTAACCTTAAAAGAGCAATTTCTGCTATCGGAGGTAAGGCAAAGACAATTACAGTTATTATGCCTATGCTTTACGAAGGCAGACAGCACAAGCGTTCTTCAAGAGAATCTCTCGACTGTGCAGTTATGCTTCAGGAACTTTGTCTTGATATGGGTGTTGACAACATTATCACTTTTGATGCTCACGACGCTCGTGTTCAGAATGCTATTCCTCTTCACGGTTTTGAAAATGTTTCTCCTGCTTATCAGATGATAAAGGCTCTTGTTAACAATGTTGACAACCTTAAGCTTGATAAAGAACATACAATGATTATCTCCCCTGACGAAGGCGGTATGTCACGTTGTATGCAGTATTCAAACTACTTAGGTCTTGACCTTGGTATGTTCTACAAGCGTCGTGACTATTCAAAAATCGTTGACGGCAGAAATCCAATTATTGAACACTCTTTCCTCGGCTCAAATGTTGAAGGCAAAGATGTTATGATTATTGACGATATGATTTCATCAGGTGAATCAATGCTTGATGTTTCAACAAAACTCAAGTCACTTGGCGCAAACAGAGTATTTATTTTCTCTGCATTCGGTCTTTTCAACAATGGTCTTGAAAATTTTGACAAGGCATATCGCGACGGTCTTTTCGACAAGGTATTCACAACAAACCTCGTTTACCGTATGCCTGAACTCAAAAAGCGTGATTGGTACTGCGAAGTTGAACTTTCAAAATACCTTTCATACATTATCGATACACTTAATCACGATAAGTCAGTAAGCAAACTTCTTAACCCTGCTGATAAAATTGAAATTCTTCTTAAAAAAGCAGGAATCAAATAATTATCTCTAACCCCTTGTTTTATAGCAAGGGGTTTTTGTTGTAAAAATAATATTTCTGTGCTATACTTTACTAAGCATCAATGCAATTAGGAGAAGATTATGAGTAATAATGCAATGCAGGAAACCGGTAGGCAAAGAGACTATTGGTTTGACAACGCAAAGGCTTTTTTGATTATATCAGTATTTATGGGACATATCTGTGAATGTCTGATTAAAACTGTTCCCTTTGACGGTGGCACTCCCCTTTGGCTCAACACTCTTTTTAAGTTTATTTATGTTTTCCATATGCCTGTATTTATGATTATTTCAGGCCGTTTTGCAAAAGGCAGAATTGACCGCAACGATTGGATTTCGTCAATCAACAAGCTGATTGTTCCGTATATTGTAATTCAGTTTTTTATGATGCTGTTTTACTGTATGGTGGGCTATTCAAAGGTCACAATTACATCATTTTCAAAACCAGGATACGGATTGTGGTATATTCTTGTTCTGGGTATTTATCAAATTGTAACGCCTCATTTAATTAAGATATTCCGTTACAAATGGTTGCTATTACCCGCTTCTCTTGTTTTTATGGTGATATTTTTGTATCAACCTAATATTGCTCCTGCTCCAATACCGAGAATCGTTAATTTTTTCCCATTCTTTATTTTCGGTTATCTTACTGCTGATTTGGACTTCAGTTTTTTCAAAAAGCCGATTTTCAGAATAGTGAGTGTAATCGCTTTTGTAGGTCTGTTCCTTCTAATAACACAGGACACAGTCATTGAAGTAGCACTTCTTTCAGGGAAAAGAAACTATGCAGAATATCATGAGCTTTTGGGCTTGGATAAACTTGAACTTTTAGTCATTACCGCTGTCAGATACCTTGCAGGTTTTGTATTTTTCTTCTTCACAATGGGCATCAGTCCCGTCAAGAAGTTTATATTCACAAGATTAGGCACACATTCAACGTATATTTACATATTGCACCTGTTTATAGTAGTTGCACTGACGGCGATTGGTAAATCACATAATATTCTTGATTTCTGTGCAAATGAAATTTTCTCCGTACTCTTGCTTGCACTTACAATTCCTATAAGTTTTCTGCTTGTTTCTCCGTTCGTTCAAAAAATTACAAGATGGCTGGTTTCACCCAACTTTGATTTAAAGAAAATTATAGAAAGAATTTTAAAATAAATCATACAAAAACTAAAAAATTACTTAACAAAACGTTCAATATCGGTTGAAAATAATTTAATTTAACATTATAATAATTATTGTTAATTTTGTTATACTTTTATGGAGGTTATTATGAGAAACATTAAAGTTATCAATGGCAATTGGCTTTTTACAAAAAGTGCAAAATCTGCACCTGCTGCTTTGCCAACTGACTGGACTGCACTTGATTTACCTTACACATGGAACGGCAAAGACGGTCAGGACGGCGGTAATGACTATTACAGAGGCACTTGCTACTTTGCAAAGGAAATTAAGGCTGACGAGTTACCTGAAGGCGCAGTTAAATATCTTCAGTTCGACGGGGTAAACTCATCTTGTGAAGTTTTCTGGAACGGAAAAAGCATTACAAAGCACGACGGTGGTTACTCAACATTCAGAGCACAGGTAAAAGACATTAAAGATGTTAACTTGCTTGTTGTTGCGGTTGACAACTCTGCAAATGACAGAGTTTACCCACAGAATGCAGACTTTACATTCTATGGCGGTATTTATCGTGATGTAAGTGTTATTGGTGTTCCTGAAAATCACTTTGACCTTGATTACTATGGCTCACCTGCTATCATGGTTACACCGGAAATCAAGGGTGCGGACGCTGAAATTGAAATCGAAACATTCTTTAAAAACAAAGACTGCAAGGTTCGTTATGAAATTATTGCTGACGGTGAAGTTATCGCATCAAAGGAAGATGACGATGATGCAGAATTTGAAATCAAGAATGTTCACCTTTGGGATGGTCTTGCTGACCCATATCTTTACACAGCAAAGGCAACTTTAATTTATAAAGGCGAAGAAGTTGACACAGTTTCAACTCGTTTCGGTTGCCGTACATTCAAAATTGACCCTGAAAAAGGTTTCTTCCTTAACGGCAGAGAATATCCTCTTCGCGGTGTTTCTCGTCATCAGGACAGACCCCAAGTTGGTAATGCTTTAACACCTGAAATGCACAAGGAAGACCTTGAACTTATCCTTGAAATGGGTGCTAACACCATCCGACTTGCACACTATCAGCATTCACAGGTTTTCTATGACCTTTGCGATGAAGCTGGTCTTGTACTCTGGGCTGAAATCCCATATATTTCAAGCCATATGTCAACAGGTTATGACAACACAATCTCACAGATGAAAGAACTTGTTGTTCAGAACTACAACCACCCATCAATCGTTGTGTGGGGGCTTTCAAACGAAATTACAATCGCAGGTTCAAATCCAAATCTTATCAAAAATCATAAAGACCTCAACGATATGGTTCACGAAATGGATAAAACTCGTCTTACAACTATTGCAGCAGTTTCAATGTGCGATATCAATGACGAATATGTTCATATTTCCGATGTTCTTTCATACAACCACTATTTCGGTTGGTACGGTGGCGACACATCAATGAACGGACCTTGGTTTGATGATTTCCATAAGAAATATCCAAAGAAGCCAATCGGTATTAGTGAATATGGTTGTGAGGCTCTTAACTGGCATACATCAACACCTACTCAGGGTGACTATACAGAAGAATATCAGTCATACTATCATGAAGAACTTATCAAGCAGATTGCTGACAGACCTTATCTCTGGGCAACTCACGTTTGGAATATGTTCGACTTTGCTGCTGACGCTCGTGCTGAAGGTGGCGAAAACGGTATGAACCACAAGGGACTTGTTACATTCGACAGAAAGTACAAGAAAGACTCTTTCTATGCTTATCAGGCATGGCTTTCTGACAAACCAATGGTTCATCTCTGCTCAAAGAGATATGTTGACAGAGTTGAAGATGTGACAAAGGTCACTGTTTATTCTAAACAGCCTGAAGTTGAACTCTTTGCAAACGGTGTAAGCGTTGGTAAGCAGACAAAGGGTAAATATCCGTTCTTCTATTTTGATGTTAAGAACGAGGGTACAACTGAACTTAAAGTTGTTGCAGGTGACCTTTCTGACACAGCAACAATCAACAAGGTTGATACACCAAACGAAGCATATGTTATGAAAGAAGAAGGTCAGGTTATCAACTGGTTTGAAATCAGCACTCCTGACGGTTACCTTTCAATTAACAACACAATCGGCGACATTATGAGCACATTTAAAGGAAAAATCGTAATGGTTAAGTTCCTTCTCATGCTTAAAAACTCAATGGGTGGCGGAAAAGGTAAAGACGGCGAAGAAAAGAAAGGAAATATGCTTTCAGGATTCAAGGTTACACCTGCAATGCTCAAAAATGTATACGGTATGGCAAAGGGCTTTACAGTTAAGCGTGTATTCTCAATGCTTGGCGGTTCATTCACCAAGGAAGAAATTCTCGAACTTAACGCAGCACTTAACAAAGTAAAACAGCCAAAGAAATAATCTGATATAACAAAATCCCGACAGAATTAACTGTCGGGATTTTTATTTTTTCTGTATTATTTATTATCAACGTGAACGTCAATCTGATTGTATGGAATTTGGATGCCGTTTTCATCAAATGCTTTTTTAACATTCTCGATAGTATCAAAGTTCACATCCCAATAATCAGCATTTTTACACCAGATACGAACTGTGTATGTAAGTGCGCTGTCACTATGTTCTGAAAGACGTACAAATGGTTCAGGGTTTTTAAGTGCCATTGGGTTAGATTCGATAACCTTGCCGATAACCTTTTTAACCTTTTCAATATCACAGTCGTATGCAGTATTGAATGTAAGGTCAACTCGACGCAAATCTTCTGATGAATAATTTTCGATTACAGAATTTGTAAGTGTACCGTTTGGAATTGTGATTCTCTTATTATCAAGTGTAAGAAGTTCTGTATAAACAACTGAAATTTCGCTCACAACACCTGTTTCACCTGCTGCTTCGATAAAATCGCCAACCTTGAAAGGCTTGAAAAGTAATATCATAATGCCACCTGCAAAGTTTGAAAGTGAACCCTGCAAAGCAAGACCGATTGCAGCAGCACAAGTTGTAAGAACAGCAATAAATGATGTTGCGGGAACACCGAGAATCATAAGTGTTGTAACAAAGAGAACTGCATACAATGCAACACTTAGAAAGCTTACTGCAAATGAGCGAAGACTTGAATCAATTTTGTCAAGTTTTGGTGAAGTTCTTATCCATTTTTTGAGCCACTTGATTGCTTTCAAGCCGATAATCACAATAAAGATTACAGCGATAAGTTTAAAGCCTGTTGTTGTTGCAAATTCTATAACAGAATTAACAAATTGTTCCATTTTAATCTACTCCTTAATATTTTATTATTTTTATTGTATTGATTTCAAATGGCTTGAAATCAACAGTTACCGTATTATTTGTAACATCCAATTCCTGAATGTTGTTTTCAAGCATATCACAAAGATATGCTTTTTTCAAGTGAAAACCGAATTTTATTTTTGCTGTTGTACGCTTATTATAATATTCACAACCACGAAGAATAATGCTGTCGTCACACTCTGCTTTCTTTGCAGTTTCAAAGATTACATTCTCCTTGTCAACTGTAAAGAATGAATATTCATTCTGGAGTGTACCTTTATTCTCGCCTGCCTTTACGCAAACCATTGGAATATTAAGGTCATAAGCTTTCTGGATTGTTCCCGCTTCACGGTAATCCCCTGCATGTGGGAAAAGTGAATATGTAAAGTTATGCTCACATTTATCAGCATCAGGGTCAGGGAATGTACCACACTTAAGCATTGTAAGGCTCATCACACCGTCGTGGATAGCGTGACCGTATTTACAATCATTCATAAGGCTGACACCGTAGCCGTATTCTGATAAATCGCAATATTTATGAGCGCAAACTTCAAAACGAGCAGCATCCCAACTTGTATTTTTATGAGTTGGTCGCTCAACTGAACCGAACTGAATATCATAAGTTGCTTTATTTGTATTAACATCCACAGGGAATGCAGTTTTGAGAACAAGATGTGATTCTTTCCAATCCATAAAAGTTTCAAAATCAATCTTGTCAATGTTGTTATAAAGGTAGATATTCTGAACTATTGTGCTGTTCTTGAATTTCTTTGTAATCTTAAGACCTGCGCGTTCACCTTCGTTGATAATTTCAACGCTTTCTACCTTATCTGCTTCCCAATGCTTTTCAGTATAATAACTGCTGATTTCCCAGTTATCGTATTCTCTTGGGTAATCTTCATAAGCAGTAATTACATTACCACGCTGACCGTTTTTAAGAACTTCACGGTTATTTCTCTTGTCATATATGCTTGTAAATGTGCCTTTTTCATCGAGAACAAGGCGGAAGAAATCATTTTCCATTGAGTTTTCTGTAACTGTGATTTTGCTTGACTCATCAGCAGGATTAATTACCTTATATCCCTTTGCAGGAATATTCTCGGCATAATACCATTTATCGTCAATCTCTACTGCACCGCTGTTCACAAATGAATGAGGGTTAAATACAACATAACCGTCAGTTGATTCAACATTATTTGCAATTTCAGTTGTTGTATTGTTGATAATCTCGTTACCAACAGTACCGATTTCTTCATACTGCTTATGTGAAACCTCATAAACTTCTTTTATTGATGAACCCGGAATAATATCGTGGAACTGATTGAGAAGAATTGTTTCCCAGGCATTCATCATATCTTCTTTGCGATATTTATAACCGTTGAGATGCTCGTCAATAAGAGAAAGAGTTTCTGCGCGTTGGAACATAAATTCACTCTTACGATTATATCTTTTGTTCTTTGCCTGTGAAGTATATGTACCACGGTGGAATTCAAGATAGAGTTCACCTGACCAATGTGGAATCCGAGGATTGTTCTCTGTCTTTGACTTAATATCATCGAAGAATTCACCTGAAAATGCCATTTTCGGTGTGCTTGTTCCCGGGATACCGTGCTTTAATCTGTCAAAATACTCTAAATCCTTGGCATAAGGTCCGCCACCGCCGTCACCGAAACCGAATGTAATAAGAACATTATCGTAGAGGTCTTTCTGCTGATAACGGTCATATGCACCGCGAAGTTGATTTGCATTAAGTTTTGCATTATATGTAACATTTGTTACAGGTTCTCTGCCTCTGACTTTGTCCTGTGCAGTCATAAAGTGAGTGAAAACAGGTGTATTGTCAATTCCATGCCAAATGAATGTGTCATATGGCATTTTATTCATTTCGTTCCAGCCGATTTTTGATGTTACGAACTTATCAACACCGCATTTTTGTAAAATCTGCGGAAGTGCTGCTGAATAGCCGAAAACGTCAGGCAACCAAAGAATTTTACTGTCAACGCCGAATTCGTCTTTCATAAAGCGTTTGCCGTAAATGAACTGACGGACTAAACTTTCACCGCTACAAAGGTTACAGTCAGCCTCAACCCACATACCGCCTTCAACTTCCCAACGACCAAGGCGTACCATCTCTTTTACTTCTTCGTAAAGTTCAGGTGCATCCATTTTAAGGTATTTGTAAAGCTGTGGTTGGCTTGACATAAACTTGTATTCAGGATACTTTTTCATAAGTGTCAACACAGTAGAGAATGAGCGTAAAATCTTTTCTCTTGTCTGCGCGAGAGTCCATTCCCAAGCAACGTCAATATGAGTGTGACCTATACAGAATGCGAAAACCTCACCCTGACGGCAATATTTACCGTAAAATTCAGTTTTAAGGTAGTCAATTGCCTTATCGAGAGATGCGTAATATTCGTCTGAATAAGGTGAACGCATATCAATGAAATTAAGTGCGTTGTTAAGGTGCTTTTTGATTTCAAAGTAATTCTTTGAGTTTTCATCCTCATATTGGAGAATTTCAAAAGGCACTTTTATATCGTAATAAAGTTGTTTTGTTTTTGCATCAACAAGCTGAAGATTTGTTACAAAATCAACGTATTCGTCGTGAATACTTCCTGAATAAGCATAAAGATAAACTTTATGAGTACCGTTTGTCAGGAATACTTCACGGTGGTTTTTGTCAATACCCTGCTGAAGTTTACCGTCAACATAAGCGATAAACTGTGGATTGATGTCGCACCAACCAAGACGAGCATCGGAAGCTACGGACAACTGAATTTCGCCATTCCAATGTGATGGTACTTCAATTTCGTTATAAAACCAAGCGTGCTTGTCCTTTTTTCCGCCCCAACGGTTTATGTATGGTGTAAAAAGAGTAAAACTGTCGTCAATTTCAGGAAGAGTGTTGTCAAGTTTATAATCACACTCTTTGTAGAGAAAATCTGTTACAGGAATATTCTCTTTGATTACAAGTTTCCCGAATTCTTCAAGAAATACGTTAATTCTGTCTTCAATAAAATCTTTGTACATAAGGTATTCCGCCTTTCTTCAAACTTATTCCGAAAAGATGTCACTCATTAAGTAGAATGAACCACAAATGAGTACGGTTTCATCTTCGTATGAGTTTGAAAGAATATATTTATAACCCTCTTTAGGATTATTTATAAATTTACAGTTATGACAGTATTCTGCTGTGATTTCTTTTAATTTGTCACCATTCAAAGCTCTTGGATTGCTTGGTGTTACGGTAACAACTGATTTACAAAGTGGTGCAATTTTCTTAACATATCCTTCCACATCTTTATCAGCCATTAAACCTATAAGCATATTGATGTTCTGCACATTATATTTTGTAAGGAAATTATATAATGCATTTGCACAACCCTCGTTATGGCCACCGTCACGAATGATTAACGGTTTTTCACCGATAATTTCCATTCTTGCAATCATTTTTGTATTGAAAATTCCCTGATGAATTGCTTTTTGTGAAATTCCAAGTACCCTTGCACACTCAATTGCATTAACAGTATTTTCAATTTGGTGATTACCTGCAAGGTGAGTTGTATATTCCGTTCCCTTATAGGAAAAAGTCATTTCACTTATGGTATCAGAAATCAGATTTGCCTCTTTAGGATTAGTGATTATCAGTTCACTTTTGTTTTTCGCTGATATTTCAGTAATCACTTTTAATGCTTCTTTTATCTGGTTAAACGAAGTTATTACAGGAACACTTTCCTTGATAATCCCACATTTTTCAAATGCAATTTTCTCGATTGTATCACATAAAATTGCTATATGGTCAAGGGAAATTGAGCTTATGACAAC